>NZ_FLYE01000044.1 GCF_900093605.1 Candidatus Terasakiella magnetica | reverse complement strand
CACGCCGTCACGGAAATAATGATGGGATATCCCCTGTTGAGTTTGAAAGACGGTATTTTGAGAAGCTATCAACTGTCTAACAAACTAGGGGCTTGCCAGGCTTGCCAGGCTTGCCATTTACTGCTTTTTGAAAGTATAGTTGAGCAAGGACAAGGGAGTTTTGATTTACAAATTCACTGCCGACAAACTGTCCGTTTAAGGGGTTTGCTTTGATAGAAGCATCAAGCCATTTCTTTGCTCTGGGAATATCTGTTAATTTTTCACCTAACACTTCTTCATCAAAAAGGGTTGAGTAGCCAAGCATAAAGCTAGCAATACAAAGAATGATCTTTTCATCTCTCTTACCCTCAATGTTGATACTTGAAACAACTATGAATAGGTTTGAGAGATAATTCAGCAACTCTTGTGAAAATGAGGGCTGGAATAATAAAAATATCCCTTCGGTAACCAATCCTATTTTTTGTTACCTAAAACGTATCTCAAAAGAATAAAGGCCTAGCAGAAAACTGCTAAGCCTTTGAAAATTATGGTGCCTCCACGCGGACTCGAACTGCGGACCTACTGATTACAAATCAGTTGCTCTACCAACTGAGCTATAGAGGCATATGTGTTGCATCCCTTGGGAAGCGGGCGGAAATTAGCTCAATGGCTTTAAGAGTGCAAGAGAAAAATGATAGTTTTTTTTTACATTTCGAAAAAAACATCTAATTTCATTACCTTATGGCTTTTACAGGGTTACAAATGGGATAATCGCTGGTGATTGATTAAGAGCTTCCTATATGTACGCCTTAAGATAATGCTATTTTAATTGTAGATTGTGGTCTATATAAGCCGACTTCCCCTATAAAATCAGGGCACGCCTAATCCTGCCCACCTGCCGAAAGAAAACTAATGACCGAATTTGAAGGTGTCGTTTCATCGCTTGAACAAGCTTTGAACAAGCGCGGCTATGAAACTCTCACACCCGTTCAAAAAGCTGTTCTTACCCCAGAGATGCAAGATGTGGATGCCTTGGTATCTGCCCAGACCGGATCGGGTAAGACCGTCGCTTTCGGCTTGGCCTTTGCGCCAACAATTTTACAAGATGCTGATCATTTTTCCCGTGCTGATAAACCACTGGCTTTGGTAATCGCCCCCACACGCGAACTGGCCCTTCAGGTGAAGCGTGAGCTGGAATGGCTTTATGAAATCACAGGGGCGAAAGTGGCTTCTTGTGTCGGTGGCATGGATATGCGCACAGAGCGCAACAACTTATCACGTGGCGCCCATATTGTTGTGGGCACACCGGGTCGTCTGCGCGACCATATTGAGCGTGGCTCGTTTGATACCTCAGCCTTGCGTTGTGTCGTGCTGGATGAAGCCGATGAGATGCTTGATCTGGGCTTTCGCGAAGAGCTGGAATGTATCTTGGATACAACACCTGAAAATCGCCGCACCTTGATGTTTTCTGCCACGGTAGGGCGTGGCATTGCCAATTTGGCAAAACGCTATCAACGCGATGCGGTACGTCTTGAAACAAAGGCAGAAGAACAACAACACCGTGATATTGAATATAAAGCCTTCACCGTTGCACCAAGCGATCGTGAAAATGCCATCATTAATATCCTGCGTTTTCATGAAGCAAAAAATGCCATTATTTTCTGTGCCACGCGCGCAACCGTAAACCATTTAAACAGCCGCTTGAATAACCGCGGCTTCTCAGTCGTGGCCTTATCAGGCGAGTTGAGCCAGAATGAACGTTCCCATGCCTTACAAGCCATGCGTGATGGTCGTGCACGTGTTTGTGTGGCAACAGACGTGGCCGCGCGCGGGATTGATCTACCTAATTTGGAGCTGGTGATCCATGCGGATTTGCCGCGCAATAGTGAGGCTTTGCTTCACCGCAGTGGTCGTACAGGTCGCGCTGGGCGCAAAGGGGTGAGTGCGTTGGTGGTGCCGTTTAACCAGCGCCGTCGCACAGAACGTTTGCTTGATCATGCCAAGATCAAAGTAGACTGGGCCAAACCGCCGTCTGTGGAAGAAGTCTTAAAGCGTGACCAAGAACGTTTCTTGACCAATCCGGCATTTGAAACACCGATTGAAGAAAACGAAACCGCTTTTGTTCAAGACGTGATGGAAAAATTCACGCCTGAACAAATCGCCTTGGCCTTGGTGCGCTTGCAAAATACCGGACAGCCCGTACCGGAAGAATTGCTTGATGCGCCACAAGGGCGCGATCGCAAACGCGAAGAAAAAGGCCCACGGGTTGATTTTGAAAATGGGGTCTGGGTGAGCCTGTCAGTTGGGCGCAAACATAATGCAGAGCCACGCTGGATTTTGCCGATGTTGTGTCGCGCTGGTCACATTACCAAGGGCGAAATTGGCTCGATTAAAATTCAAGATGAAGTCACCTATGTAGAATTTCATCCTGAGAGCGTTGATAAGTTCTTGGCTGCTGTTGGCCCAAGCCGCAAAGTTGAAAACGGCGTGAGCGTGGATAAACTCAATGAAGTGCCAGAGTTCAAGTCAGATAGCCGTGGCAAAAGACGTCCGCGTCGCAATGATCGCAACGATAGAGGCGAGCGCTCTGAGCGAGGAGATCGCTCTGAACGCGGTGATCGTCGCCCCAGAAAACCAGCGCACCGCGGAAAATCCGGTGAAAAACGCAAATTCGATAAAAAAGATAAGCCTGTGCGCAAAGAAAGTGAAGGCAAGTCTTTTGACAAGAAGGATGCAAAGCCCAAGTCTAAAAAGTCTTATAAGCCGAAAAAAGATGGCGATAATAAAGCGGGCATGGCTCCCTTAAAACGCAAACGTAAACCCAAGGCTTAAATCATATTAAGCCCTCGCCCATCGCTGTGAAAAGAAATCCAATGAGGCGATAATGGCGCCCCCTGTGATTAAGATACAGGCGATTGCAAGATTCCAACTTGCCGTTGCCTGTCCGCTTATGACAAGAAGCAGCGTGCTTAATAAAGGGGCGCTATAAGATAAAACACCAAGCATTTTAATATTGCCATGCTTGGTGCCAAAATCCCATGTGTAAAAGGCAGCCCCGACAGGACCGATACCAAGCGCGATGATAGCAATCCATTGGCTTGTCTGCGGCATTACCCATTGCTCAAACATGAGGTGGCTGAAAAAGGCAAGGATGGCTGTTAGGATACAAAACCCTGCAACCGCCTCTGTGGGCACAGAACCTTGGGTGCGGTTAAGCACGGAATATATGGACCAGACCAGCGCACATACAACTGCGGCCAGGTAGCCAAAGCTATATTCAGCAGAAAAAGTGAACTCCCCTTTTTGCAAAACCAGAATGCTCGCCCCGCACAATCCGGTTATAGCCCCAACCACATGATACCAACGCAGGCTCTCACCGGGCAAAAAGGCTGAAAACAAAACGATCAACAAGGGCCAGAGATAGGCAATCAAGCTGGCATCCACGACAGGGGCATGTGACAGAGCTGTAAAATAGAAAAAGTGATAGCCAAACAAGCCACCCACACCAATGACCCATGAAAGGATCGGCTGTTTAAGTTTTTTCCAGCCCTTGGCCCCATTGCGCGACAAAAAGATCAACCCGATACATCCACCCACACTAAAAGTTAAGGCGAGCAGTTGAAACTGGGGAATGCCTTGTGTGGCAGCAGTAAACAGGGCCAACATAGACCACATGACAATGGCACTCATCCCTGTAAGCGTGGCTTTATTGCGCATCTAAAATGTCCTTTTATAAACAGTAATGGTTCATCATCACATGCTTTCAAAGAAGCATCTTGGCCCGGTCTATGATTTTTTGGTTTCAGACTCTTGTTTGCGCCATTGCCCCGGCGATAGGCCATAGGCTTTTTGAAAGGCACGTCCAAAAGAGCTTTGATCAGAAAAGCCAACCTCATCAGCGACAAAAGAGAGACTTTCACCTTGAAGAATAAGTCGCTTTGCCATTTTTAAGCGGCACTGAGTGAGATACTGCTGCGGAGAAATGCCTGTTGAGTGTTGAAATAACTCGTAAAAACGCGCAGGCGACAAACATGCCGCATTGGCTAAATCTAAGTTGCGAACCTGACTGCCCATATTTGCCTGCATATATTTAATCGCTTTATCAATGCGCGCCGGCAAGGCAGGCAGGTCATTGACCAGATCACATTCAAGGGTCGTTAAAAACAGCTGTTGCCATGTTTCCAACCAATTGTGAGGCATCTTTTCCTGTGCGCAAAAAGCGGCATAATCCGTCAGGCTGAGCAAGGCTTCAGACATGGAATGAAAAGGCTCTTCAATGGCACGCGCCCAGACCTCTTCCAAATTTTGATCAATCTTTTCATTATGAATATCAAGCACGAGAAAGTTATTCTTGCCCTTGGCGCGAAAAGCATGTTTTTCACCGGATGTGACAATGCCAATGGTGCGGCCATTTACATCCCCACCTAGACCTTCAATTTCCAGCTCCAGCTTCCCTGTAATGGGTAAAATAATCTGATGGAAATCATCATGAGTATGGCTGGTATGAACCGCTTGATATTTTCGAAGATAATCAGACATGCTCAATCATAACACAGTTTTGGCTGGCGCAAGCGAAATGCGATAATCACCAGAGATTGAAAAAAATCGTGAAACTCGTTTTTTTATAACAATGTAATATGTAAGGGTTTGAATCTTATAAAGGTGCTTACAGGATGTTCGCGATTGAACAGATCAGAAAAGCCATTCGAAAAACTCACTTAAAAAGTGATGAAGCCGTTTTAGCCTCAATGGCTGAAAGTTCAACGCTTTCTGTTCAAGAACGTCTATCCATCCAAGAAAGAGCCATCACGCTCATTGAAGATATTCGAAAAGACGACAGCCCCGCCTTGTTAGAAAATTTTCTCGCTGAATATAGCCTTTCCACAGATGAAGGCGTGGCGTTGATGTGTTTAGCCGAAGCTTTAATGCGCGTGCCCGATGCGACCACAATAGATGAGTTAATCGAAAATAAAATCGCCCCTTCAGCTTGGAGCCAACATCTTGGTCATTCGCAATCCTTGCTGGTAAACGCCTCCACATGGGGATTGATGCTGAGCGGAAGCCTATTGGATGATCGTTATTCCCATGGTCTGGGCTCAATTCTTCATGGTATCGTTAAGAGACTGGGTGAACCTGTTATTCGCAGTGCGATTAAACACGCCATGAAAGAGTTGGGCAGCCAGTTTGTTTTAGGCGAGACCATTGAAGATGCCATTAAACGCGGGGATGAATTAGCTAAGCTTGGCTATAACTTTTCTTACGATATGTTAGGCGAAGCCGCCTTGACGAGAGCTGATGCAACCAAGTTTTTCAACGCCTATAAGGCTGCAATTGAAACCCTTGCTAAAACGTCAACACAAGGCTCTGTTGCTAAAAACCCCGGCATTTCCATAAAGCTTTCAGCGCTACATCCACGTTATGAAGTCACACAGAAAGAACGTGTGATGAAAGAACTGGTTGAGCGCACCCTATCGCTGACGCTCTTGGCAAAAGATGCCAATATGGGGCTTAATATTGATGCTGAAGAAGCTGATCGTCTTGATCTCTCCCTTGATGTTATTCAAGCTGTTTTAAGTGATGAGCGCCTTAAAGGATGGGATGGTTTTGGTGTGGTTGTTCAAGCCTATAATAAACGCTCCAACCTTGTCATTGATTGGCTCTATGAGGCCGCTGAAAAATATGATCGCAAATTAATGGTGCGTCTGGTCAAAGGTGCTTATTGGGATAGTGAGATTAAACGCGCCCAGCTCCAAGGGCTTTCTGATTTTCCGGTCTTTACCCAAAAACCGGCAACCGATTGTTCTTACATCTATTGTGCTGAAAAACTTTTGGGTATGACAGATCGTCTTTATCCCCAATTTGCCACCCATAATGCCAATAGCGTTGCCATGGTCTTGGAACTCGCCAATAAAGAGACGCCTTTTGAATTCCAACGCCTGCATGGCATGGGCGAAGTTCTACACCGCCTGACTTTAGAGCGTGATAATGTGAAATGTCGTATTTACGCTCCGGTTGGGCCCCACCGTGACCTTCTGGCCTATTTAGTGCGCCGCCTCTTGGAAAATGGTGCGAACTCTTCCTTTGTAAACCAGATCGTTGATCACTCCGTTCCTGCTGGTGATATCGCCCAAGACCCAATCATTGCCGCCCAAGCTGATTTAGCCAAACCCTTAAAAATTGCCAAACCCCAAGAGCTTTTTGGCAAAAAACGCCTAAACTCCAAAGGCTGGGATTTGCATAATGAGGATGACCTTCTTGACATTGAAAATGCACGCCAAGCATTCAAGACCCATCACTGGTCTGGCGGGCCGCTTATGATTGCCAAAGCGACAGGTACTGAAAATGTCAGTGTCAAAAACCCAGCGGACCCTAGTGATAGTGTTGGAACGCTTACCTATGCCAATGCTGAAGATGTAGAAACGGCCCTTAAAAACGCCAGAGCTTGGCAAGACTGTGATCAGGCTGAGCGCTCACGCATTTTGCGCAAAGCAGCTGATTTGTTTGAGGAAAACTTCGGTGAGTTTTTCGCCCTTCTCACCCGTGAAGCCGGAAAAGTCACTGCTGATGCTATTGGGGAGCTGCGCGAGGCCGTTGATTTTTTGCACTATTACGCCGATCAGGCTGAAGCCTTAGAAGAAAGCACTCCGCGCGGCATCTTCACCTGTATCTCACCTTGGAATTTCCCCCTTGCAATCTTTACCGGGCAGATTTCAGCCGGCCTTTCAGTTGGAAATGGCGTTTTGGCAAAACCAGCTCAAACCACATCCTTATGCGCTACAGTGGCGGTAAAGCTGTTGCATGAAGCAGGTGTGCCCAAAGATGTTCTCCAGCTCTTACCCGGTGAAGGCCGTGTTGTGGGCGCGCGCCTTGCAGCCCATGCCAACATTGATGGGGTCTGTTTTACAGGTTCCATGCTCACAGCGCAGTCCATCAATAAGTCCATGGCCCAAGATGCCCCTGTGAGTGCCCCGCTGATTGCAGAAACCGGGGGCATAAATGCCATGATTGTCGATTCAACAGCCCTTCCGGAACAGGCCATTAAAGATGTCATCATTTCCGCTTTTCAATCAGCAGGCCAACGCTGCTCAGCCTTGCGCATTCTCTATGTGCAAAAAGACATTGCAGCGGCCTTTATCGAGATGCTCTATGGCACAATGGATGAGCTCAACCTTGGCGATCCTTGGATATTTTCAACCGATATCGGACCCGTTATTGACCGCACAGCCCAAGATAAAATCAATCGATATGTTCAAGCCGCGAAATCTGAAGGCAAACTGTTAAAGCAACTATACTGCCCAACCATCGGCAGCTTTGTGGCCCCGGCTGTCATTCAGGTAGGCGGTATTGGGGATATGGCTGAAGAAATCTTTGGCCCCATCCTGCATGTGGCAACCTTTAAAGCGTGTGAGCTTGATCAAATTGTCGATGATATCAACGCCTCGGGCTTTGGCCTGACCTTTGGTCTTCATACCCGCATTGATGAGCGGGTGGAAAAAATCACCTCAAACCTCAATGTTGGCAATATGTATGTCAATCGCAACCAGATCGGGGCCATTGTGGGCTCCCAACCCTTTGGCGGTGAAGGTCTGTCTGGCACGGGGCCGAAAGCAGGTGGGCCTCATTATGTTAAGCGTTTCACGATTGATGAAAACACAACAACCCACAAGGTCACAGCAACGGATGCTTTAGCCCTAAATGTAGTGCAAAAAGCCATTGATGAATTCGCCAGTGCTACGCCTCATAAGCTCAGCTCCAAGGTCATGCCCGGCCCAACAGGGGAAAGCAATGTCCTTTCGACTTATGCCAGAGGCCTGATCTTATGCCTTGGCCCCACAATTGAAGACGCCATGCTCCAAGCCCAAATTGCCAAAGAAAATGGATGTGCTACGTTAATCATTGTGCCTGAAGCAAAAGGCCCGCGCTGCTTATCAGGTTTCCTTACACGCACAGACCTTGCAAAACTAAATGGATTTGGCGCAGTTGCAGTGTGGAGTGAGGAGAGCGATCAAAGAGCTATTCGCAAGGCACTGGCTGAACGGGACGGGGCCATTCTCCCTTTAATCAACCAAAAAAATATGGCTGAACGCTGCCAGCTTGAACGTCATCTTTGCATTGATACAACAGCAGCAGGCGGTAATGCTGCTTTACTGGCGATGACCTCCTAAACGGGTCTCTCCTTTACCCCAGATGAGATTTCAAATATATTGCGGAGCTTTATAGTAAAAAGGGGTCTTTTCCATGCGATATATCGTAGCTGTCATGCTGCTGGTAATGGTTGCAGCCTGCGACAATGGGCCAAAGCCGGGTACTGAAACCACCTTTTCAGGCGCCACCATGGGAACGACCTTTAATGTGAAGGTGATTGACCTTCCAAACGAATTGCCCGCTGAAAAGCTTCAGGCTCAATTAAGTACGATCTTGAAAGACGTTAATGACAAAATGTCTCTTTGGGTGAAGGATTCTGAGCTGGTGCGTTTTAATCAGTCAAAATCAACTGACTGGATCAACGTCTCCCCAGACCTTTTTCATGTGACAGACGCAGCGCATAAGATAAGCCAACTCAGCAATGGCATTTTTGATGTCACCATTGAACCCCTGATCAAACTGTGGGGATTTTCCACCCGTAGCCCAACAAAGAAAACACCCTCAGATCAAGAAATTAGAACAGCGCTGGCCTCAATTGGCCATGATAAAATCGCATTTCAAGCAGCACCGCCTGCCCTGCGCAAAAGCCATCCTGATGTGACCATAAATCTATCTGCCATTGCCAAAGGCTTTGGGATTGATCAATTAGCTGATTATCTGGAAAGTCAGGGAATTGAAAATTACATGGTTGAAATCGGGGGTGATTTGCGAGTAAAAGGCACCAACGTTCGGCGCGAGCCTTGGAAAATAGCGATTGAAAAACCGGATGTGACCAGCCGTTCTGTGCATCGTATTGTGGCGATTAACGGGGCAGGCATGGCAACATCGGGAGATTACCGGAACTTTTTTGAAAGAGACGGTAAGCGCTATACCCATATTATCGATCCCAGAACGGGGCGGCCTGTCGCACATAGGCTTGCATCGGTCAGCGTCTTAAGTAAAAGCGCCATGCAAGCAGATGGTTTGGCAACAGCCCTGCTGGCACTGGGAGAAGTTGAGGGTCCGGCTTTGGCAGAACAGCATGGCATTGCCGCTTTTTTCCTCATTCGCGATGGCGAGGGATTCGTTGAAAAACGCTCTTCTCATTTCGAAACGTATGAAAATAAGGTACAATAGGCATACAACAAGGCCTAAAAGTTAGGAGAATACATTATGGAACAATTTTTACTGGCTTTCGGCGTTATCATTCTTGTTGTTGCAGGTATGGCAGTTGGCGTGATGTTTAAGCGCAAACCCATTCAGGGAAGCTGTGGCGGGCTCAATGCCATTAGTGATGCCGACCATTGCGTGGTGTGCAAACGTCCCCACGACCCAAATAGTTGCTATCAACGCAAATTGCGTGAGCGCATGGGCGTTGAAGAAGCCGAACATTGATCTGTAAAAAAGCGATTTTCTAAGTCGCTTTTTTTGTTTCTAATCGGTATCACCAATTTTCCATTTTTATCACACATAAGATGACTTAATGCTCGCTCTTTTTAATGGGTGGGTAGCCGAATCGCTTGCTTGCCTATAGAAATGCAGGAATTGAGTTTAAAACAGTTCGAAAAAAGTGTGAAAAACACCGGAAAACCTAGATAAGGTCTTACCAATAAAAGTCAATATGACAATTGCACCGCGCCCTATTCTGTGTTACTCGGTGTACGTTTCGCCTTTGTCTAATATCCTTTTAGATAAGGGCTTGAGTTTGTCCCTTCGCAGATAATGCGAAGCT
This sequence comes from Candidatus Terasakiella magnetica, assembly GCF_900093605.1. NCBI lineage: Bacteria > Pseudomonadati > Pseudomonadota > Alphaproteobacteria > Rhodospirillales > Terasakiellaceae > Terasakiella > Terasakiella magnetica. Next base: position 243,831 of record NZ_FLYE01000044.1, on the reverse strand, counting down.
AGAAGAGGGATAGAGTTTGGGGATGAGAATTAAAAAGGGCTTGGATGTCCCGATCATCGGGGCCCCGGAGCAACAGATTTACGATGGCAATCCCGTTAAGACGGTTGCCCTATTAGGGCCCAACTTTGGCTGGATTAAACCTTCTATGAAGGTGGCTGTGGGTGATCAGGTAAAACGTGGTCAGGCATTGTTTGTTGATAAACAATGTCCCGATATTACGTATGCGTCTCCGGGCGGTGGTAAAGTTGTTGCCATCAACCGTGGGCACCGTCGTGTGCTCGAATCGGTCGTGATTGAACTAGATGAAGACGAACAAGCTGTTCAGTTTGACAAACATAAGCCAGAAGAGTTGGCAGGTTTGTCCGTGGAGAAAATCCGCGAACAGTTGACATCTTCTGGGGGCTGGACATGTTTTCGTACACGCCCTTACAGCAAGGTGCCGCATTCATCAGATACACCGCGCTCGATTTTCGTAACGGCCATGGATAGTAACCCGCTGGCAGCTGATGCAAGCGTGATTATCAATGACGCCAAAGAAGACTTTTACAATGGTCTTGCGCTGATTTCAAAGCTGACTGAGGGACCGACATATGTTTGTAAGTACCCCGGTGGCGATATGCCGGGCGCTGACATTGAAAATGTTCGTTTTGAAGATTTCGAAGGTCCGCACCCAGCAGGTAATGCAGGAACTCACATCCATTTCTTGGATCCGGTAAGTTCTGAAAAGTCTGTTTGGACGATCAATTATCAGGATGTGATTTCCATTGGTAAATTGTTCATCAATGGTGAGCGTTCGCCAAACCGTGTGGTTTCTCTGGCTGGTCCAGGGGTGAAAAAACCGCGTTTGGTGCGCACACGTATTGGTGCCAACCTGCAAGAACTAACAGCTGATGAGCTGAACTTTGATGATTGTCGTGTCATTTCCGGCTCACTTCTATCAGGTGACAATGCCGAAGATAGCTTCTCTTTCCTTGGGCGTTACCACACACAGGTAACGGTTCTGCATGAAGGACGCGATCGTGAAATTCTGGGGTGGTTAATCCCGAAATTCGATAAGTTCTCCTTTGCACGTGTCAATCTTTCTGCTTTGACACCCAGCAGACTCTTCAATCTGACCACCAACCGTAACGGTAGCTACCGTGCGATGGTGCCGATCGGAACCTATGAAGCTGTTGTGCCATTGGATGTTCTGCCAACGCAATTGTTGCGTGCCTTGTTGGTGATGGATACCGACAGTGCGCAAGCGCTTGGCGCATTAGAATTGGATGAGGAAGATCTCTCCCTATGTAGCTTTGTTTGTCATAGTAAATATAACTATGGTGAAGCGCTCAGAGAGAACCTCACTAAGATCGAGAAGGAGGGCTAATCTTGGGGCTCCGTAAATTCTTCGACAGTATGCATCATCATTTTGATGTCGGTGGAAAGTATGAAAAGTATTATGCCCTCTACGAGATGGTTGATACTTTCCTTTATTCCCCGAAAGATGTGACATACAAAGCACCACACGCACGTGATCATATGGATCTTAAACGTATGATGAGTTACGTGGTTGTGGCTGCAATCCCATGTATTTTATTTGCCTGGTATAATACAGGCCTGCAAGCAAACACAGCCTTGCAACAATTTGGCGGCGTCCCTCAGGACGATCTGCGCGGTATGATCCTCAGCACCTTAGGTGTGAGTGTTGATCCAAACAGCATGTTTGCCAATATGTTCCACGGGCTTTTATACTTCTTGCCGATTTACATCGTCACGCTTGCCGTTGGTGGTGTTTGGGAAGTGTTGTTTGCAGTTGTGCGCAAGCACGAAGTAAACGAAGGTTTCCTTGTAACATCAATGCTTTACACCCTAATCCTTCCGCCAACCACACCATTGTGGCAGGTGGCCTTGGGGATTTCCTTTGGTGTTGTCATTGGTAAAGAAGTCTTTGGTGGTACAGGTAAAAACTTCCTGAACCCGGCACTTGTTGGTCGTGCGTTCTTGTATTTTGCCTATCCTGCAAGCCAATCTGGCGATGCGGTTTGGGTGCCTGTTGATGGCTATTCTGGTGCTACAGCACTGAGCATTGCCAATGAGAAAGGCTTTGCGGCCCTTCCTGAGGCTGGCATTACTTGGATGGATGCATTCTTGGGCTTTATCCCAGGTTCGCTTGGTGAAACGTCTGCTTTGGCCTGTTTCATCGGTGGTGCGTTCCTGATCTTCAGTAAAATTGCAAACTATCGCCTGATTGCAGGTTGTTTGATCGGTATGATCGCGACAAGCTTCCTGTTCAATTCAATCGGTAGTGACACCAACCCAATGTTTGGTATGCCATGGTATTGGCATCTGGTCATTGGTGGGTATGCCTTTGGTTTGATCTTTATGGTAACTGAGCCTGTTTCAGGCGCGATGACCAACAAAGGTCGCTGGGTATATGGTGCGTTGATCGGTGTGATGGTTGTTTTGATCCGTGTGGTTAACCCGGCCTTCCCTGAAGGGATGATGCTGGCGATTCTGTTCGGTAACATCTTTGCGCCACTCATTGACCACTTTGTTGTTAAAGCGAATATCAAACGGAGGCTGAGTCGCAATGTCTGATAACGAAGAAAATGCAACAGCTCCTGCTGAAACACCGGTACGTACAATTATCGTTGCCGTTGCGCTGAGCCTTATCGCCTCTATCGCGGTATCGGCAGCAGCCGTTATGCTAAAACCAACACAAGAACTGAATAAAAGCTTGGCGAAAAAGAAGATTATTCTTCAAGTTGCCGGCCTTTATGAAGATGGCGCAGATATCGAAACTGCTTTCTCAAGCAAGATCGAACCGCGTCTGGTTGACATGTCTACAGGTCAATATAGTGATGCCGCTAATGCAGTGACCTATGACCAACGCAAAGCAGCTAAAGACCCGGCACAAAGCAAAACTCTGCCTGTAGCTGATGATATTGCAAGCATCAAGCGTCAAGCCAACCTTGCCAGTGTTTATCTGGTTAAAGAAGGCGATGAGCTGAAAAAGATGATCTTGCCAGTCCATGGATATGGTCTGTGGTCAACATTATACGGTTTTGTTGCTTTGAAACCTGATCTGAACACCGTTTCTGGCCTGCAGTTTTATGAACATGCAGAAACACCCGGTCTGGGTGGTGAAGTTGATAACCCAAAATGGCGTGGTCTATGGGCTGATAAAAAGCTCTATGACACCTCTGGTGATGTAAAAATCTCCGTCGTTAAGGGTGTGGCTTCTGGCGATCATCAGGTTGACGCGCTTGCGGGTGCGACACTAACCAGCGTTGGTGTACACAACCTTGTTCAGTTCTGGGTCGGTGAGAAAGGCTTTGGTCCTTTCTTGCGTAACATTAAACAATAGGGGGCAGAGATGGCGAAAGATAACGTCCTTAGGGACCCATTACTCGATAACAACCCGATTATGCTGCAGGTACTGGGTATCTGTTCTGCATTGGCGGTGACATCATCATTAACCGTATCGTTAATCATGTGTGTTGCGCTGACATCGGTTGTTGCATCTTCCAACTTCCTGATTAGTTGTATCCGCAACCAGATCCCCAGCAGCATTCGTATCATCGCACAGATGGTTATTATTGCCTCACTGGTAATCGTTGTTGACCAACTGCTTAAGGCTTACGCATATGAAGTCAGTAAAACGCTGTCTGTATTTGTGGGTCTGATCATCACAAACTGTATCGTTATGGGCCGCGCAGAAGCATTTGCAATGTCCAACCCACCCGTTAAGAGTTTCCTTGACGGTATTGGTAACGGTCTTGGTTACAGTGTGGTCTTGATCTCCGTTGCAGTTATTCGTGAACTGTTTGGTGCCGGTAAACTGATGGGCATTACAATCTTGCCAACCGTGAATGACGGTGGCTGGTATGTTCCTAACGGTTTGCTCTTGCTGCCACCAAGTGCATTCTTCGTCATTGGTCTTTTGATTTGGGCTTTACGCTCTTACAAAACGGCACAAGTTGAAGAACGTGACTTTAAAATCTCCTTCCCGGCGAGGTATTAATCATGGAAGTCTATCTTAGCTTATTTGTAAAATCGATTTTCATTGAGAACCTGGCACTTTCCTTCTTCTTGGGGATGTGTACGTTCCTTGCCGTATCGAAGAAAATTGAAACAGCACTTGGTCTTGGTATTGCGGTTGTGGTGGTGCAAGCCATCACAGTGCCTGCCAACAACCTGATCTTGTCCTTTTTCTTGAATGAAGGCGCGTTGGCTTGGCTTGGTATGCCAGACCTTGACCTGCGTTTCCTTGGTTTGATCTGTTACATCGGGGTAATTGCCGCGATCGTACAGATCCTTGAAATGGTCCTCGATAAATTCTTCCCAGCACTTTACCACGCATTGGGCGTGTTCTTGCCATTGATCACAGTAAACTGTGCGATCCTTGGTGGTGCACTCTTCATGGTGGAACGTGACTATAACTTTGGTGAATCTGTTACATACGGTATCGGCTCCGGTATCGGTTGGGCATTGGCGATTACGGCAATGGCTGGTGTACGTGAGAAACTGAAATACAGTGACGTGCCAGAAGGTCTGCAAGGACTGGGTATCACCTTTATTACAGCTGGCCTGATGTCCATGGGTTTCATGGCATTCTCAGGCGTGAAGCTGTAAGGCTGAAGAAAGAAACGAGGTAAAAACCATGCAAGAATTTACAGCAGGTGTCGTTGTTTTCACAGCCATCGTACTGGCTTTGGTGGTCATCATTCTGTTATTCAGAAAGTTGCTTGTACCATCAGGGAACGTATCGATCCTGATCAACGACGAAAAAACTATTGAAGTTGCCCCGGGTGGCAAGCTTCTGACCACATTGGCGGATAACGGACTGTTTGTTCCTTCTGCCTGTGGCGGTGGCGGCTCTTGTGGTCAATGTACTGTTAAGGTCCATGAAGGTGGCGGAACGCTTCTGCCAACCGAAGAATCTCATGTTAACAAACGTGAAGCCCGTGAGGGTTGTCGTTTGTCCTGTCAGGTTGCTGTTAAGCAAGACATGAAGATTGATGTGCCTGAAGAAGTCTTCGGTGTGAAGAAATGGGAATGTGAAGTGGTGTCCAACGAAAACGTGGCAACCTTCATTAAATGTCCAATCTTTAAACTGCCTGAAGGTGAAGACGTGCCATTCCGCGCTGGTGGTTATATTCAAATTGAATCACCACCATATGATATTTCCTTCAAAGACTTTGATGTTGAAGAACAATATCGTGGCGATTGGGACCACTTCAAGTTCTGGGATATCAGCCACAAGCAAGAAGAAGATTGCTTGCGCGCTTATTCCATGGCGAACTATCCGGACGAAAAAGGCCAAGTTATGCTTAACGTCCGTATCGCAACGCCTCCTCCGGGTTCTGAAGGTATTCCTCCAGGGATCATGTCCACATATATCTGGAACCTGAAACCTGGCGATAAAGTAACTATTTCCGGTCCATACGGTGAGTTTTTCGCCCGTGATACCGATAACGAAATGGTCTTTGTTGGTGGTGGTGCCGGTATGGCGCCAATGCGTTCACACATCTTTGATCAGCTCAAACGTCTGAAATCAAAACGCAAAATCTCTTTCTGGTACGGTGCACGTTCTGTGAAAGAAATGTTCTTCGTTGAAGATTTCGATGGCTTGGCTGAAGAGAATGATAATTTTGAGTGGCATTGTGCCCTTTCTGATCCTCAGCCAGAGGATAACTGGGAAGGTTACACAGGCTTCATTCACAACGTTCTGTTGGAAGAGTATCTTAAAGATCACCCAGCCCCAGAAGATTGTGAATATTATCTCTGTGGTCCACCCATCATGAACTCTTCTGTTATTCAGATGCTGCTTGACCTTGGTGTAGAGCGAGAAAACATTCTGCTCGACGACTTCGGTTAATCGCCATATAACAAACAACAAAGCCACGGACGCTTTTTTAAGCGACGTGGTTTTGTTGCTTTTAGGCCCTAAAAAAATAAAGGAAGGCAGCTGTGTTTGCCGGTCTTCGCCGCAAATTTGATCATTTTGACCCTGCCGTTCTTTCCGGCAGCTGGCTATCAATTGTTATAGCCTGTAGCGGGTTTGCCCTTGATTACCTGTTAAACCTTGCCTTAAGCCAATGGCTCGCACCTGCGGACCTTGGTGATTATTCCGTTGCGGTTTCTATGGCGGTCTTTGGGGCGATGATTGCTTTGCTGGGCACTGATCAAGCCCTCATGCAGTTCTTGCCGCAATATTTGGCAGAACGCGATTGGCGCCGCGCCAAGGGCATTTTAATTTTCTGTTTTTGCACCGTCTTACTTTCCAGCCTCCTCATATCTTTAGGGGCCTTAGCTATTTCCCATCTGGGTATTGAAGGTTGGGCGGCCCATCCGTCCGTCTTTGCCTTTGCCGCCCTGCCCGTGGTCTCCATGGGGTTATTGACCTCAAAAGCCTTGCGCGGCTTTCGCAATGTCATCACCGCCTCCGCCCCCACAAGTGTCGGCCTGCCCTTATTGATCATGACGGGCGGCTTCTTTCTGGCGCAAGACGGCTATATCAGTGATTGGGACCTTGTGGGTGTCTTTGCGCTTAGCTTTATGCTGGTTTTGATTGTTCAGTCCGTTGTACTGGTAAAAAAAGTTACCTCCACACTGAAAGCAGCGGTTTCAAAATTTGAATATCGCGAATGGAGTACAGCATCATTTTCCATGATGATGGCAGCGGTGTTATTTCTTGCTATGGAACAGATGGGGCTTTACGTCTGTGAAATCCTTGGTAAAGAAGAAGATGTTGCGATTTATGCCATTTTGGTGAAACACGCACGTTTCTTGCTGATTATTTATATGGCGGTCAACCTGATCACCATGCCTTTCATTGGCCCAGCCTTAAAGCGCAAGGATCACAATGACCTGCAAAGGCTTTATGGCACCAGCATGCATATTGTCATGTGGGGCGGGCTTCTCCCCCTTTTGGTCTTTATCATCAAAGGCGAAGCGCTGCTTGCGGCCTTTGGACCGGAATATAAAGTGGGTTACTCTAGCCTTTTGATTTTAATGGGCGCTTATTACTTAAATTTTGTCGCGGGCTTCTCGGTACCGTTCTTACAATTCTCGGGGAATCGCAAAATTGTTGTAACTTCAATTGCTATTGCATTGTTTGTTGAAATTTTGCTGTTCATTTTGTTAGTACCCGCTTATGGTTTTAATGGGGCTGCTTGGTCGATGGCTGCGACCTTGTGTGCCTTGTCCATTTGGATGACTGTTCAATGCCGTTTGCGCTTGGGCCTGCGTCCATTACGACTTTCACAAGGCGACGGAACCTGATGATTGCTCCAGACCCTAACAACATTCCTGTTTTGTCAGGGAATATAAATATCCGATTTAAGGGAGATAATTAAATGTTACATACGGTGCGTGTACAAGATTTCATGGTTACAGACTTTGTTAAGCTGAGCCCTGAAGACAATATGTACCATGCTGTTCAGGTTCTGGCACATAAAGAGATTCCAGCCGCTGTGGTTGTTGATAAACGCGAAAAACTCGTTGGCATTCTGTCTGAAACCGACTGTATGCGCGTAGTGCTTGACGCATCCTACAACGAGCGCCCACCAGGCAGCGTTGAACAATATATGACGACCGAAATGGACACTATTGATGTAGATTCAACGCTGATTGATACAGCAGCGATTTTCCGTGACAAGACATTCCGTTTGTATCCGGTTATGGATCATGGCCGTCTTGTTGGCATCGTCACGCGCCGCCGTGTGCTGCGTGCAACAGAGCCTTTCTTTGAGCGTTTCAATAACGTACAACGCGGCTAAACATGTCCAATCTGCCCGAAATTGCGGGGCTTATTGTATTTTTGCTATCGGGTCGGCTGTTTCTTGGGACGTTTAAAAACAAACCTGAGGGATGGCAGATCCGATGCACGTTTTATCTGATTGCTTCAATCGGTGCCTTTCTCATCCTGACCTTAGATGTCTTTTCGCCCTAATTTGAGTGGGGAAATCTAAGCCAACAAAAGATGGCGTCTGCGCTCAAAGCTTTCAATGAGCTTCCATTGCACAATGGGGATTTCTTTGAGAATAGTTGTCGGGATCATACAAAGCTCAACTGGCCCATCGGCCTCGATACGGTATTTAGATTTTTTCCCAACGACTGCACAGTCCTCACCAAAAAAGTCACCCCGCCCTATTTCTTCCACAAGCTTACTATTGTGATAGAGCTTGGCTGTACCTTTTTTAATCACAACCAGCCCCTCTTTCTTTTTAGGGGCGAACTCTTCACCATCAACAATGTGGTGACACGTCATGGCATCGGCAATGCGGTTTTGCGTGGTATGGGATAAGGCATCGCCAAATAACCATGTGGACTGCAAAAACTCCCGGCTTTCCCAAAGCCAAAGGATATCTTCAAACAGCTTATATTTATCGACAACTTCACAATAAAGATAGGCTGGGATTTTCATGGCTTTAACAAATGTCATCGCACGGTATGTTTCCATCACCGGCAAATGATGCAAAGCAGAAACCTCACCAACCAGACATCCCGCAGACACTAAAGCATGCAAATTGCTGGAGGTCTTAATCACCTCAACCGAACCTGTAAGCAACAGATAGATATGGTCAAGCTCTTCGCCTTCTTTAACCAGAATGGTTTCTGGGTTGAAGGTCTCAACCGTTGCATTCATCAAGGTGCGCAAGGCATGTGTCGGCACCGTTGGAAAATAGGTTCTTAGATAATCAAACGCATAACGCCGCGTGGGTTCTTGTTGCGCCGGGATTAGCACATCACTTGTGCCAAAAGGCGAGCCCGACCCGATTTCACGTTGATCAGCACTGAGCGCGAGCGAGGTATGCGACAGAATAATCTTTTTGCTTTTATCGTCTTTAAAATCATCTGAATCGCCATGGATTAATCCACCGCCCACATCGATCTTTTTAACATCCATCTCTTCAAGGTAATGCTCTTGAATAGTGTCATAAAACGATTGAGAAACACCGGGTGCGCTCTCATCATCAGTGACCATCCCTTTAAGAACGTTGAGCGCAACAATATCAGCATAATGACCATAGGTCTTATAGCCATCCGGCCCCAAGGCTCTAAACTGCAACACAGCTGTTTCTACAGGGTGCGGGGACAAACGCGGGCGCACTTCAAGGCCTTCAATATCATTCCATTCATCCACTACAAGGTCATGCGGTGTGAAGAAGTCTTCAAAGCGGCTTTCCTCAATAGATAAAAGCGCTGAAAGTTTTTTCGCAACAGAGGCACGCACATAAGGTGCCGCGTAATAATTGATTTTACGGTCCGAGCGGATAAAAGCAGGCAATCCAGCGAAATGATCATCATGGGAATGGGTATGGAAAATACCATCGATTTCACTGATCCCAATGCCCAAAGCCTGTAAGGTAAAGCGCACATTGGGCCCGGCATCCACCAAATAGGTTTTGCCCTGAAACAGGATCACGCTGGACATGGTCGGGCGGTTTACATCCCAGCCATCACCATCACCAGAATGAATGATAGAGAAACTATCGCGCTCCACCTCATGATAGCCAAGCGGATATGACGGCACATAATTTTCCTGTGGCGCCAAGCTCAAATCAACCTGAAGCGTTTCATCCTGATAGGAAATTTCAAACTTATTAAGGGCAAGGCGTTTAACAAAAACACCATTTTTAATCTCAACCGGATCATCCTGAACCACACGATGATCAAGCAATGCACTGGGATGATGAATAGCCCCAAAAGCAAAGCGCAATTTCATACGCATCATGGTCTTGGCATCTTCAGGGCTTGCCCCGCCCTCAATTAGCTCTTCTTCGCTTATCAAACCATAATTACCGCGATGGATATAGGCCATCTGCGCATCAATCTGATCTTGTGCCCCAACCAAGATGGGCTTGGCCCCCGTATTATTGGGATGATTTGGAATGAGTGTGCCTTGGCGATAGAGCATCTGCAAAACAGGGAATTCAGCCATATTGGTGAAACTTCCGTTTTGTAAAATCACATCTGAAAGCAAGATCGCATTTGGCCCGGTTTCAAAACTCCAGCCATCGCGTTCTGTGGGTATAATCAGGCCAAGCTTCATGAGATGCTTAACACTATCAGGTGGACAGCCACACAAAATATAGACACCAGCAGCGGGCACTTCTACCCACTCTATACCTGTAGAGACTTTAACTTTACGAAGCTGTGCCATGTGCGGGCCTTAATCTACCTGTTATCTTTTTTTGCCTTAACGACAAATAGTTACAAAATAGACTAACCTGCTTTTTAACAGTCGTCTATCTCTGATCCGCCCTGCTTTCTGTACAAAAGTGCCATAAAAACAAAGTGTTTCAATCTAAGACTGATTTTTCAGCCTATGAAGCCTCCCCTAAATTGATAAGCTATATTAGCTTATGATTAAAAGTCGGCCTAACTTGTCCCTTTGATTAAAACAGCATACTATTAATAAATACTAAAGAGGCTGATCAGGGCTAAGAAATGTCTGCGAAACATACTATCGCTTATAAAATGGCACGCACCATCGTGCTGCTGACTTTATGCCTTGGCTTTGTTCTGGGTAGCCTTCAAGTTGCTTGGGATTATCAGCAACGTCTTGAAAGTTTTAATCGCCAAGTTGAACATCTGATCGGCTCTGTTGAAAAGGCCGCCATTAAAGCGGTTTATACCTTTGATACAGGTCTTGCGCGCGAAGTCGCCTCAGGCCTTTTTGAATTTCCGCCCATTTCCCATGTGGTGATCCGCGATGAACAAGATGCCATCATGGCAACGCTACAGCGCTATCGCGGGCAACTGCCCCATAGCTGGGTCTCTGATTATCTTTTTAATAAACAATATACCTATCGCGTCCCGCTTCATCTGGAAAAAGAGCCCGATGCCTCCATCGGCTCGCTTCGCATTCAAGTGACCCCCCATGATATGGCTGAAGCCTTCCTTAAGCGCGGTGTTATTATTTTATCCTCCACACTGGTGCAAAGTTTCATCATTGCTATTTTTCTCTTCTATGTGTTTCACAATCGGGTAACGCGCCCTTTGCAAATTTTGGCACAGGATTTTTCTAAAATCACACCGGAAACACCTGAAAAAAATATGCTGAGCCTAACCTCTTCCATGCGCTCAACTGAATTTGAAGAGGTGACCTCTGCTGGAAACAATATGCTCACTGTCATCGGGTCCTACCTCACAGCCAAAGACACTGCTGAAGCTGATCTCACCCGTCAGAAAAATGAGACTGAGCGTTTCTTGCAAATTGCTGAAGCCATCATCCTGCAACTGGATAAAAATGGCTGTATTACGATGATCAATCAACGTGGCCTTGAAGTTATGGGCTATCAAGAAAATGAGCTCATAGGACAAAACTGGTTTGAAACAGCAATCCCACCTGAGATGCGCCTGCGTGTTCAAAAGGTATTTAGCGACCTTTTCGAACCCATCGTGCCTCTTGGTCAAAAACAGCATTCTTCTTATTTTGAAAATGATATCATTACAAAGAATGGCCATCTTCGACGGGTTTATTGGCACAATGCCCTTGAGACAGACCGCGAAGGCAATGTCATCGGGATTTTAAGTTCCGGTCAGGATATCACCGCGCGCAAAGATGCCGAAGATGCCCTCAAAGTAGCGGAAGGGAGTTTACGCGCTATTATTGAAGCCACCTCAGAAGGCTTTGCCATTACGGATTTAAAACGCCTTGAGCTGGTTGATATCAACACAGCCCTTCATGAGATGCTCGGCTTCAGCCGCGCTGACATGTTATTCCAGCCCATCGCAAAGTTTATTCATCCCAATGACCGCCATATTCTTGATAGCTATCATCAAGAAGCCCAGACACAAGTCCATAGATCCTTTGAGCTGCGCATGTTGTGCTGCGATGGCAGCAGTGTACCTGTTGAAATCAACGTATCCACCCTGCCCTCAGAAACATCACAAACCCCATGCAGTGTTGCCTTTATCACCGACATTACAAAACGGCGTGAACAGGAAAAAAGCCAAAGCTTACTGGAAAAGCAGCTGCGCCAAGCCCAAAAGATGGAAACCATCGGCACGTTGGCAGGCGGCATTGCCCATGATTTTAATAATATCCTCACACCCATTTTGGGCTATTCCTCGCTCATTTCTTCGCGCATTCCCAAAGATGACCCCAATTACGAGCGCATGCTTCAAATTGCAAAATCAGCCAAACGTGGTGCCGATATCATCAAACAAATCCTGACATTTTCACGGCGCAGTGAGAGTGAGAGAAAGACCATTTCCTTATCCCCTGTGGTGCAGGATGCCATGCAGTTGGTGAAAGCCACCACGCCGGCAAATATTGATATTGAGCTCCATATCTCACAAAACTGCCCCCCTGTGGTGGCAGATAACACACAAATCCAGCAATTGGTTTTAAACCTTTGCACCAACGCGGCCCAAGCCATGACTGAAGAAGGCGGTACGCTCAAAGTTGAAATGGGCCTATGTGATATTGATGAGAAACTTGCCAAGACCTCGCTTAACTTACACGAAGGCCCGCATATTCGCATCACAATCGAAGACAACGGCCATGGCATGGATGAGAAAACCGCCAACCGTATATTCGATCCATTCTATACCACTAAGGAAAGCGGCAAAGGAACTGGCCTTGGCCTTGCCATGGTCCATGCCATCATCCAAGAACATAAAGGCGAGATCTTTGTTGAGACCACACTGGGCCATGGCACCATATTTACCACCTATCTCCCCGTAAGCTGTGCCCCTGTTGAAGAAAACATCACAGAACATGAAATTGAAAGCGGCAATAACGAATGTGCTTTAATTGTTGATGATGAAGCGCTCAATACCAATTTCTTGGAAGAGCTTCTCGAAGAAGTTGGTTATCAATTTGAAAGCTATAATAACAGCATGCAAGCATTGGATGCTTTCACAGCAGAGCCAAACAAATACAACATTGTCCTGACCGATCAGACCATGCCCAAATTAAAGGGTCATCAACTGGCTAAAGCGATTAGAGAGATACGCCCTGAAATCCCCATTATCATGATGTCTGGCTATGACCAAAATGTCACCGCAGAAGAGGTCTCTGAATTTGATGTGGATTTGTTTATTCAAAAGCCCGTGCCCATCGATAAGCTCACCCATGCCATGCACCAGCTTCTTAATGAAAAAAGGGAAGAGAGCTAATCCCCCTTCCCCTTTGCTTTTCTCTTATAGACCGCCTTCAACCACTGTGAGACCAAGGCCATGCCATGCCTGCATACCCCCGCGATAATAGTTTAATTTATCTGCCGGATAGCCTGCGTTAATTAAAGAGCGAATGGCTGCAGGCGATTGTCCACACCAAGGGCCATTGCAATAAAGGACCAATTCTTTTGCACCACGACAATCCCATTTGCCCGAATTTTTCTTACAACCCATTTCATCCATACGGGTTGAGGCTTCTACATAAGGGATGTTGATAGAGCCCGGAATAGTCCCTTTAAAATGCCATTCTTCGGTGCGTGCATCCACAAGCAAGCCAGACTTGTCTTTTAAGAAATTAACGATCTCCAGCTCCCCAACGGTTTCTACACCTTCAGCGGCCTTCATGGGTTGGACGCAAAAAGGCGGACAGGGCCGTGAGGTCTTGGCAAAATCAGCCATAATCTCATTCTTGGTATCTTGGTTGCGCTCAATCGTGATGGGGCCATCTTCTGTTTCAACAATGACACTCATCAGCCCCTTGGCAATACCGACCTCTTGAGCCATGGCAGAAAAAGAGACAAAAGCAACCAGCATAAAACTTACGAGAAATAAATTTTTCATCTTCATTTTCCTTACTCAACACCTATGAATTCAGCAACTTGGTCTGCGAGGTCCTCACCTGCGAAATCAATAAACATATGATCAGCTTCCTCCACCATCACAAAGGACACATTATCTTGCTTGATCATACCCATTTTCTTTGGCAGGTCCGGCACAACCGTATCATCACTTGCGCCAACAACAAGGGTTGGTTTTTTAATTGAGGCAAGTAAGGCTGGCGTATCAAACTTTGCATCCGGCGTATAATAATCCACAAAAGCCCCTGCTGTGACTGTCGCTTTTGGACAATAAATAAAATCAACACCCTTGTTCATGGCCTCTGCTTTCCCTGCTTTCACATGGGCTGTCATCGTGCCAAGAACTGGGGTAAGCTCAGTGTTATAACGCTGTTTATAAGAGGCTGTTTCTTTATCCGCACTCCATGTTTGCGGAGCGACCAAAATAAGTTTCTTCACAAGTTCGTTTGAACGTTCTGCCTCAAACCAAGCTGCCTGATTACCCCCGCGAGAATGCCCCATCAAAGTGACTGAAGTGGCCCCCTTGGCTTTTAACCAGTCTAGCCATGCGCCAATTTCAGTTAAGGCATCACGATGCTTATGGGTGTGAGGGATTGCGCAATCATACATGCCTGTGCGTTTATCAAGCCCCAGTGTCAGGTTAATCGCCAGCACATTGATCTCGCGCTCATTTAAAAGCTCGCGCTGGGCACTCACAATTGCCATATCCTTATGGGCCAAGGTCCCATGGACAAAAAGAACAACACCGTCATCCTTTAAGTTTTTGCCCTCTGCCAGCTCCAGATTACCCATGGCAGTGAGGCCGTTTTTCATCTTAAGACTGACCTCTTCGGCCTGTACTTGCTGACTAAACAAAAAGAGACAAAATGCCCCTAAAAGGTACCCAAGCGTTTTCATTATTTTCCTCACTGTATATATTTACTTTGCAGAGTTCTTTTAATTCTTTCTAATTTATAATAATCTAATATCTTATGCGAGTCTTTCCCTTAGGATAGGAAAATAAAATGGCGATGGATGTTTCTTTTCTGGCAGCTTTCAGTGCAGGTCTACTGACTTTTCTGTCTCCCTGTATTCTGCCTTTAGTGCCCGCATATCTCTGTTTTATCAGTGGGAATTCTCTAGAGCAGCTCACCTCAAAGGAAACCCAACAAGACTTTAATCGCAAAAATGTCCTCTGGGCTGGCTTTGCCTTTGTGCTTGGGCTTTCCAGTATTTTCATCGCCATGGGGGCTGCGGCAACTTCTTTAGGCCAAGTGATTGCCCAACATAAACAGACCCTTGCCATGGTTGGCGGCGGCATCATTGTGGTCTTTGGCCTGCATTATATGGGGCTGTTTAAAATTGCTTTTCTTAATTTTGAAAAACGTTTTCATCCTGATCAAAAACCAGCCGGTCTCATTGGGGCCTTTGTCCTTGGTCTTGCTTTTGGTTTTGGCTGGACACCCTGTGTAGGGCCTGTGCTTTCCACCATCCTCATGGTTGCAGGTGGTATGGGAGAGCTGAGTGACGGGATTATCCTGCTGGCAATCTATGCGGCAGGCCTTGGCATTCCCTTCATGCTCGCTGCGGCCTTAAGTGCGCATTTCATGTCTTTTCTTGCACGGTTTCGCAAGCACCTGCACAAGGTGGAAATCGCCATGGGGGGCTTACTTGTCCTTACCGGAACGCTCATGCTCACAGGCAGCCTGACCGACATTACAGGCTGGTTACTTGAGACTTTCCCCGTCTTGAATGGATTAAATTAGGCCTGAGCTTCTTCGCGATATTGATTATAGATATCTTCAACCTTATTGATATTTCCAAGGAAAATATCAACAAGCTTGGGATCAAACTCAGTCCCTGAATTTTCCTGAATATAATTTACAGCCTCAGCCCACGCCCATGCATCCTTGTAAGGGCGTTTTGAGGTAAGCGCATCAAACACATCCACAAGCCCGACAATGCGCCCTTCAATGGGAATTTGCTCACCTTTTAAACCTGTAGGATAGCCTGTGCCATCCCATTTTTCATGGTGGCTCACCGCAACAGAGCGCCCCATTTGCACCAATAAGGAGGAATGGTTTTCCAACAAGATCGCGCCCAGTTCCACATGCTTTTTCATCATGGCGCGCTCATCCGTATCCAGCAGACCCGGCTTTAATAAAATATCATCTGAAATACCGATCTTGCCGATATCATGCATGGGGGCTGCTTTTTCAATCATATCGCAGACCTCATCGGGAAGGCCATATTCTTCAGCCACAAAACGGGCATATTTGCTGACGCGTTTTACATGTAGGCCGGTTTGGTTATCACGATATTCCCCCGCCATGGCGAGCTTATCAATCAGGTCCTGTGCGGCGGCTTCAAGGTTTTTAGTTCTCAAGGTGACTTTGCGTTCCAGTTCCTCTTTCATCTCTTTTTGCATATTAAAACTGGCACGAACCTGCAAAAGGTTTTTCACCCGCAAGAGAACTTCATACTGATCAAAGGGCTTATTAACGAAATCATTAGCGCCTTCTTTAAGGGCCTTATTGCGCGTTTCAACGCCTTGGGTGCCGGTGAGCATGAGGATGGGAAAGAAGGGATCATCAATCTGGCTGCGCACCATTCTGATAATATCAAAACCATTAAAATGCGGCATCTCAAGGTCCAAAAGCAAAAGGTCATACTCTTTTTCCTGTAAAAGAGGCATGACCTTTCTTGAATCGGAAATTGCTGTCACATCTTCAAAACCAGATGCTTCCAACAAGCCCTTAAGCATGGCAACATTGGTGATTGAATCATCACATATAAGGATATTAGAAGTTTCCAAATTCACATACATCAGAACGCCCAGATTTTATTTAATTTTTCTAATAGTAAAATCCTTACACTACAATAGAGGTAGAATCTACTATCTGAATGTATGTATAGCGTGATATCCCTTAAGGTTTTTTGCCACTTTGGGCGAGCTCTACAATGTAACGCTGGAAGGGCTTATCGCCCTCGTACATTTTCTCATTCACGTAATTGAGCATAGCCTTGAAATGAAACGGGCGAAAGAAACCGGGCAGACGTGCTGCATCGCGTTTGATGCCTTCTTTGCCTGTAAGGTCTTCATGTAAAAACTGGATGGTCGGGGTAAAGGCAATGCCGTTTTTCGCAGCAAATTCTTTTTCCGTCATCTCCGTGCCATCAAAATCCATCACATCGCGGTCTCCCCAGATATTCATCTGCACGACCACAAAGTTATCCTGCATATATTTGCGGATATTTTCCTGAGACAGGGTTTTAGCATGAAGGTCTTTGCAATAAGGGCAGCCTTTTTGCTCCCAGATGATGGCAAAACGTTTGCCTTCTTCTTTTGCCCCTTCAAAGTCTTCTGCCATATCAAGGAAGCTCTCTAAGAACCAATCTTGATGGTAAAGACCAAAGTCATTGACCTGTACCTCTTCTGCCTGTGCGACACCTGTAAAAAATACGAATGCGCACAGCGCCAGCATTACCTTTTTCATTTTGATCAAAGCTCCTTAATTCTTTTTATATCTTTAAGGAATGATGTAGTGCCATCCCTTGATTTTCTTTTCCACAATCTCTGCAATACCAGAGGTCACCACACGCACGCCCGGTAATAAATCTTCTGGCTTTTTGCCAATGGTAGTCAGGGTATTATTACAGGCGATAAATTCCACCTCATAATCCTGTAAACTTTTCACCCGTTGTGCAGCAATCGCTGACTCTTTAAGCAGCGGGCGAATGCCTGGGCCATAAAAAACAATGGCGATTTTAACGTTATCGGTGCCATAAAATTTCTGCATATTAATGGCATTATAATAGACGTTATTGACATGGAAATCGTCTTTGGTTGTGACCTGCAAAACGATCTTTCGCGGGTTATCCCAATCCGGTTCTGGCTCCACTACTTGAGTATCATCAGGTAGCCCTTCATGGCGTTCTTGTGCATGGCCCAGATTACTCAGACCCAAACAGAGAAAACTAAAAAGGAACAGACGGACAAGCGTGTTCATGGTGCACTACCTTATTTAGGAGGTTGTTTTTTGACGGTCTAATTTCTTGATGGCTTCTTGAAGGAAGCCCCAGAAGAACTCTTCATTATATCCAAGAATGCGCCCGCTTTCCTGCATCTGTCTATTCACAATAATAAAGGTTGGTGTGAAGGTTGGATAGATCAGGTGTTTCAGGTCTTTGGGCATCCCTTTATCGAGATTGACCTGCCTAAGGGGCAAACGCTGGCCTTCTGTTGTTTTATGATACATGGGTAAAATATCATCACGCCACATTTCACAATACATACAGCCAGGTGAATGAACGAAAATCAGACTGTCCGCTTTTGCAGGCGTTATCACGGCCCATAAAGCGAATATCAGCGCAAATCGCACAATTATCTTTTTCATCATGCCCCCTACTATACAGAAAAAGGGCGAAAACCGCAAAAATTGGTCTTCGCCCTTTGATCTTTAGAGGTTAACGCAGTGCGTCTTCCCCGGTTGGTGTCACGCCCAAGGTCGCCTTGGACTTGATCTCAACAGACTTGTAGCAATCCTTCATACAATGTGGATTTTTTGTATCCGGACGCGGGTCCATAAAGAAACCACCTTCATTTGGCATTTTAATCGCGATCAATGCTTTTGCATCCATCGGCTGATCCTCATCATGAAGATCATTTTCCACCATCAAGAAGTTGGTAATCGCATAGACTTCATCATCAGTAAGAGACTGTGCATTACCAAACGGCATGGCGCGCTTGATATAGTCAAACACGGTTGAAGCATATGGCCAGTAAGACCCGATTGTCTTTTCAGGCTGACCGGGTGAAGCTTCTTGTGAAAGATGCTCAGGATCACCACCAACAAGTGGCGGATAACGCCCACCGCCACCATCGGCAAATTCACCATGACAAACAGCGCAAAGATCTTGGAAAAGCTCTTCACCTTCTTCATAGCCACCGCTACCTGCTGGCAGGCCTTTGCCGTCTGGGCGGATATCAATATCCCAACCCGCAACCTGTTCTTTTGTTGGTTTGACACCAAAACCATATTTAAGCTCATCACCTGCACAAGCAGCTGTTGTGATCAACACACCACCAAGGGCGATGCCCATCAATGCTTTACTTACCGGAAACTTGAACATTGAGAACCTCCCCGCTTTTTTGAACCAACCAAGTGTGGATGGAGTTATTGTGATAGATTGACCATGTACCTCGCACTTCACGAAGTTGATCAATTGTTGGCTGAACATTGCCTTTTTCGTCATAGCAACGGCTTTGCAGCATGGCTTCTTGACCGTTCCATTCCCAATCAAAGACAAAACGGGTCAAGGATTTATCTAAAACCTGTCCTTCAAGGCGAGCTGGCATCCAGTTTTTGCCCCCATCAACGGAGATATCAACACCTTTGATCTTACCCATGCCAGACCATGCCAAACCACGGATTTGGTGATAGCCTTTACCCAGCATTGGATATTCAGGACAAGGTGACGTGATGACAGACTTCGCATCCATAAACCATGTGAAGCGACGAGAAGAGCCATCTTCCATTGTATCGGTATATTTGGATGTTTCTTCACGATGGTGCCAAGGCTGGTCACCAAACTCAAGGCGGCGGATCCACTTAACGTTCATGTTTCCTTCAAAGCCCGGCACGATAAGGCGCAATGGATACCCCTGTTCAGGACGTAACATTTCTCCATTTTGTGCATAAGCAAGGATACAATCATCGCCCAATTTCTCAATGGGAATAGAGCGCGACATACCAGCCGCATCTGCGCCTTCTGCCAAGACCCATTTCGCACCGGATTTCACGCCGAGCTCTTCCATCAAGGTCTTAACCAGCACACCTGTCCATTCACAACAGCTCACCATACCATGGGTGAATTGCAGTTTGTCCATCTGTGCACCACGCCATTCAGCACCGGAGTTTGCCGGACATTCAACAAAGTGAATGCGCGACACTTGGGGCAGACGCATGATGTCTTGCATGGTGTACATGCGTTCATTTTCCAACATACCATGAACGATCAGACGGAAATCTTCCTTCGGGATATGAGGGAAGCCACCGTGGTGACGTTCAAAATGCAGACCGTTTGGCGTGATAATGCCGTGCAGGTCCTGAATGGGTGTGAAGGAGATCGAGCTTTCACCCGTTGGTGTCAGCCACGGCACCGTGCGACGGTGAACGTTTTTCTCATACTGTGACGGAATACCATAGGGTTCTGCCGTTACGCTATCACCTAGTTCCATAGACCATGGCGGCACGTTTGGCGGCAGGTGTTTCGGGTTGCCTGCAGCCAAAGCTGCCCCACCCGTTGCCCCAACAGTGGCCGCTGCACCAGCAGCAATGGCACTGCCACGCAGGAATGAACGGCGCGACGGCTGCAAAACAGCACTTTCACTTTCCGCCTGAGCCATAACAGCTCTGTTATTTGTCTTCTTTTGTTCCATATTTTTACGCTTTCCCCAGTTAAGCCCCAATGACTTTTACATTTTGATTTTCCGGAATATTCACTGTCTTGTGATTTGAAACATATCCAGCCACCACATCCCAGATAGGTGGACCTTCAGTGCCTTCATTCACAGAAGCCCAACCGGCAACGACATATTCTTTTGACGCCTCGATCGGTTTTCCAGTTTTTAAGTGGACCATGTTTGAAATACGACTGCCCATCGGCTTGTGAATGTCGATGGTGTAGCCCATTCCGCCGATACGGACCATGTCTCCCCCCTGTTGATAGAAGGGGTCCACATTGAACAGGTTATCGGCAACATCTTCTAAGATGTCCTTGATCATCTTACCCGTCATTTTCGAGCGGTACGCGTTCGGGTAAGTGATAGCTGTCTGGTTATAAATATCATCCATAGTGATCGCCCCACCCGGTGGCAGGCTTGAGCCCCAGCGGAAACCCGGCGACATGGAAATTTCTGCATCGCGTCCTTCAAGCAAGGACTGACAGATCAGATCATCAAACGTCCCGTTGAAGTTACCACGGCGATACAGCAGCCCTTCGCTATGACCGACAACTTTGTTGATATGGTCATTATGGGGCCCGCGGATGCTATCGACCAATTCCTGCATTTCAGGATCAGGCTTGATCACGTCAGAGAAAATCGGCATCAATTTAAAGCTGTGATCCACAATTTTCTTGTTTTCGACTTTCACATCAAGACGGGCAAGGAACTTACCATGGGAGCCAGAAGCCACCATCAGTGTATCGCCGATCTTAATCACATTGGGCACCGCATCATGGGTATGGCCTGTGAGCAAAACATCAATGCCAGAGACGGTTGCAGCCAACTTGCGATCTACATCAAAGCCATCATGTGAGGCCACAACAATCAGTTCTGCGCCTTCTTTCTTGGCGGCATCAATACGTTTTTGTAATTTCTGTGGGCGAATACCAAAAGACCATTCCGGCATCATATAGCGCGGATTAGCAACAGGTGTATAAGGGAAGGCCTGACCGATCAGGGCAACTTTTACGCCGCCTTTATCAAAGAAGGCTGTATGTTCAAAAACATCTTCTTCCCATTCCGTATCTTGAACGTTACCGCACAAGAATGGGAAATTACATTTTTCGACCAGTTCCTGAACACGCTCTTGCCCATAGGTGAATTCCCAATGCGCCGTCATGGCATCAACACCCATCTTGTTACAGATGTCGACCATGTCTTCGCCGTCAGTTTTAAGCGAGGTGTAAGAGCCCTGCCATGTATCGCCACAGTCAATCAACAATGTGTTATCCGGGCGTTCTTCACGAATGGCTTTAACCAATGTTGTCATCTGGGCAACACCGCCCACACGACCATACTGTTTGGATAGTTCAGCAAAATCTACTGAAGTGAAGGCATATGCATTGGCCGTTCCTGCCATCAAACCATAATGGTCGAGCAGTTTCTTACCCGTGATGTGCGGCACAAGCCCATGCACCTCACCAACGCCTAAATTCACAGAGGGTTCGCGAAAATAAAGCGGAACGATCTGGGCGTGAATATCTGTGAAGTTCAATAAGGTCACCTGACCTTTTGTATCAAACTTCAAAAGCTCTTCCTGTGTTACTTTCTGGGCACTTGCTGCATGGCCTAAAGAACCAGCCGCAGGCATCATTGCTGCTGTTGCAGCAGCCACCTGTAAGAAATCACGTCTCGAAAGCATCAATCATAGCCTTCCTAAATAAGTTAACAATTCTACTCTGAATTGATATTCAGAATGAAGCCCCTGTCTTGGATGGTGGTTTTAGAAAGAGCTAGACCCAACTAAAACCACCAAGAGAGACCTTAAAAGTCGGCTTTATTTACGAACAGAAGGGGTTTCGACCGGAAGGCCATTACCACGCCATGTTACATAAAGTTCCAAAGCCATATATTCCGGTGAACCCGGTTTTAGTTTTGTTGCACGAATGTTGTTGTTACATCCGCGAAAACGTCTGTGTAGTGAGCCCAGTTTTTGCCACTTCAAACGGTATGTGGGGAAACCATTGGCCTGACCTTGGCTCAACAATTCCGCGCGCATATAGTTTCCGTTTTGATCAACGTGACAATGTTTACAAGCCAAATCCATTTGGCCGACACGCTTGTTATAGTATTCCATACCTTTTTCGAAATACTCTTTGGCCGGACCTTCGATATCGACTTTAACAGGCATCCCGCGTGACTGCATTTTAACCAATGCGGTCATGCCAAGAAGCTCGTCTGACTCCCATTTCCATGGTGTGGCCTGCATTCCTTCAGAGCGACACATGTTAATGCGTTTTTCCAAGTTCAACAGATCATCAACTTCAGGGTCGTACTTTGGATATTGTGTACCCACGCCCTTCATCTCAGACACATCACCATGACAGGTTTGACAGGACTTACCTGCATCACCATCAACTTTGGACCATTCTTCTTCTGACTTTTCAACCCACAAAAAAGCGGGGTTTTCAAAGTCATCGGCTTGTAAGGTGCGGGTTTCTTCACTGGCATATGTCAGGCCACTGCGTGCCTCACCATGGGCATACATTTCCATGCCTTTTTCAACTGGATCAGTCTGAGGCATGATATGAACCACATCATTCATATGACCATCTGCAAACGCATTGGATGCGCCCAGACCTAACAAGATTCCAACCGCAAGGGCGATAGGTGTTTTGGCTTTACTCATCTTCATTCGATGAACCTCCCGAAAATTATTTTTTTAAGGCTTACGCCCTTTGATTTTATTTTCACCAAAGGGCACCCCCATCTCCCCCCGAAGACGAAATTAGCCCAGTTTCATTTTCGACTTTTTGGTATAGACATCGCCATTATCGTCATACCATTTAAACTCAAACTGACCTGCTTCTGTGACCAGCATGTCGAAATCGATATACGGGTTTGCAGAAATTGACGTGAACAGATCGGCGCTCATGATGGTTTTACCGTTAAACAGCGCTTCAAATTTATTGATGATACGCTTTGGAATTTTCTTGCCGTCTTTGCCTTTGCGCTGACCAGATTCCATACGGTGGGAAATTGTTGTTTTAATCGTAACAACGTCGCCTTTTTCTGCCTTTTTCGGCGCTTTCACGCGAGGCTTAGGTGCTTTTGCCATAACTTTTAATCCTTATAATCTTCTAACAGTTAAACCTGATCAGCCGCCGCAGCCGCCGATGGTTACTTTGATTTCTTTTTCGCCTGTAAAGGTGCGACCATCATTCATCATTGCCACAGCGCGAATTTTTTGCGTTGTTGCCAGACGAACACGGAATTTCACACGTGCAGAACCAGACGCGGGCGTCAGATTAAAAGTGATAACTTCCGGTGAAGGGTTACCTTCAGCTGCCACAAAGATTGTTTTCACATATTCTTTGTCAGTCATCGGTGCATCAACAGATACTTCAACCGGAACAGTGTTCCCGTTTTCTGCGATTTCAGGACCGTCAACGGTCACTTTAGATGCTTTTGCACCCGCAGCTTTTACATTTTTGAAATAAGCATCAACATCAGCGGGTGTCGCATGAGCAGAACGGGCAAGTGTCGCAGCACCCATGGCTGCAACCGTGCCAACACCAGCGACTTTAAGTACGTCGCGGCGGCTCAGCTTTGACTTTTCAGTTACTTTGGTCATTAAAGGCCTCTCTTAAAATTTGTGAAGGTTTTCCCCTCACATCCTTGATTTACTTAAGCGTCATCAAATAAGCGATGACATCCTCGAGCTCTTGCTCGTTTAACATTGGTTTACCAACAAAACTCTTTTTGACTTGGTTCAAGCCATGGGTTTTGTAGTACGCCATCATTGGAGTATCGGGGTTGCTCAGTTTGGGGTTAACCACACGCAGGCGAATTTCGCCTTCGCTCATCCGATCAGCCACACCGTCCAAATCCGGTGCAACCTGTCCATGAAATTGTTGTTCTGGAATTGGGGCTGTGTGACATGTCAGGCAGTTGCCTTTTTTGCGATGTACAAACAGCTTTTTCCCATTTGCCGGGTTACCCGGCTTGCCCGTAAAGGACTTAGGAATAGATGTGCCGTCCACAATTGTGTAGGGCATCAAGTTTGGTTCGCTAACACGTTCTAGGCTACCTTCGGCCAGGGCAGAAGAGGTACCAAACGCAACACTACCAATGACACCGCAAGCGATGGCATAAGCAACTGTGCGCTTTAAATTACGAGATCGCATATATCCTCCCAGTTTGGTTTGGTTCATTTTTGAACCTTCTTACTTCTATCCAAAATGCCCCCTGGCTTCCCCCAATCGCACTTTGAATACTCTTACATTCTAATATTATAATAATCTAAAATTCAAGTAAATTCTGACTTCTCTCCAGTGAATTCCAGACCCCATTGATCCATAAGACTTTTTAATTGTACGGGATGGCGCTCCAAAGGCACGAAACGGTATAATGCGCTCATCACACCATCAGCGATTCCCTTTGGACGCTCTGCTAAACCTTCAAAATGAGCCTGCTCATTTCGCGGATCAATTTCACATAATTTCTCACCCTTGATCACCGAAAGACCCGGCGTCAAAAGGCCGCGCAAATGACCGGAGATTGACGCAAGGATTGTTTTACCATCCAGCTTGCCAATCTCTTCACCTGCTTTAACAAACTGCCCAATCTCAAGCTCCGTTTCAAAACGTCCCTCTTGTTGAGCACGCACGAAACGCTCCCTCCCAATACCATTAAGGCGAGGTGGTTGGGCAACAGGCTCAGCGGCAAAACCATGTGTGATGATTTTACCAAGCTCATCACCCCAGCAGCTTTCTATGACCAGATCAACATCTTCACCGGCATGGAAACTTGGCCCCACACCCACAGTCAAATCCGCCAAGCCTTTTAAAGGCTCAACCTTGGAAAATTTCTGGATACGACCATCAACAATCAGGCTTGGTTTTATGGTGGAAACCAAGGCATCAAACGGCCCACAATAAAGCGCGATTTGCGCCTCTTTTCGCGCCACAGGCAAAATATTTTCAAGGCGTTTAACAAGCCGTGCTGTTACCCCATCTAAAACCGCCTCGCCTTTCCACAGCGCATCACAAAAAGCCATGCGACGACGAATGGTTCTGGGTTGACGGTTTTCATGACAGATCACAACAAAACCAGCACGCAATAACTTCCACGCAATGGCCGAGCCCACATCCCCCACACCGCGAATAATCGCGATCGGTGATGCCTGATCAGCCTGCGTCTTTGTCATTGGATATGTGCCCCTTGTGGTCATATTCTTCTAAGACCTTTTGTTAATAGGTAGAGTCTGAATAAAGCCCATCAAGTCTTTAATGGTTTCCTCATCCAATGAGCGCCACGCGGGCATTTCTTCAGCCGGATGACCATTGAGAACTTTATGAAGGGATTTCCATGGGTCTTCATTGGCAACCCGACCCAAGGCCTTCATGGTGCGAATGGCACGACCCTTTTCACCATGGCAATTACCACAGAGTGTTGGGTAGAATTTGGTATGTTTGGTAAATTCGCTTTTAATCTTTTTAGTCTTGCTATCGATGACCTGTTCCATATCGACCTGACCTTCACTGATGAAATTGGCAAGGTCCAAAAGGTCATGCATCGATAAAACAGCACCATAACCATGATTGTCGTCTTTAAGGGTGTCAATAATCCCATTAACATCGGCCCCTTTTTGGGCTGCAATCCCTTTAATCCCGGTAAAATGCTTACCGGATTTATATTGACCGTCTTTACCTTGATAATCCCAACCGTGGCATTCTTTACAGAGCCATGTTTGTTTCGGCTTAATCTCTAATTTCATATTGCGCGGATAGGCGGGATGAACGCCAACGGGCACCGTGCGCCCTGTTTCCATAAACCAGTTATCATACAAACGCCCACCGCGCACGATGGAGACCAATGAGGCTGTTTCTGGCAAAGTCTGCATGTAGGCCAACAACTCAACAAGCATGATATCATCAAAGGCGCGCAGTGACGGCATTACCGCACCTGGATGCCCGTTAAAAATGGAATGCAGCGTCAAATAAGGTTGTTGAATTGCAAAACGACCCAAAGAGACACCCGGCAGGCTTTGCCCTTCTGCACCATGGCACATGGCACAGACCGTTTCAAAAAACGGGCGTTGGGCATGACCATTTGCGCGTGCTTTGCCTGTTTTTTGGTCGATCATCTTATCGGTATCAACCAAACCAATAGAGATAAAACGCGCCAGATCTAGTAAATCTTCTTTTTGCAGATAATACTGAAAATTATGGGTCTCATCTTTGAGAACACTCACGATAGAAGCCGGGTTATCACCCGATTTCCCCATGATCCCTTTGATAGGAGAGACACCTTTATAGTCCCATCCATGACAGGTAACACAACGCCAGCTATCAACAATCTGTTTTTCGCTTTTTGTCTCACCTGAATATTTGGGATTGGCTTTTTTAGGCGCACGCTCATCAAGCTCAATCATCCAATCGTTATAAAGACGACCACCGCGTGAGACCGATGCATCAATATTTGCATCTTGAGCCAAAACAGGAGTAGCAGCTTCACTGAAGGTCAAGGCCGTCAGGAGCGTTAATGCAGTGCCAAAGCGTTTCATAAGTTTCATTGTTTCTACCCTGCCCTGTCTCAATCTTCATAATCGCGCGGCAGTTCATGCACCACGCCTTTATGACACTGAATACAGTGCTTTCCTTCTTCCATCGCTTTTGGATGTTTGCGTCGTGCGCGTCGTCCCATATCTTCAAACGACATGGCATCAAATGAGTGACACGTTTTACATTCTTTGGATTGCGTTGTTTCCATACGCTCCCAGACGCGCTCAGCCATTTGCAGACGATGTTCTTCGAATTTTTCTTTGGTGTCGATTGTGCCTAAAATCTCATGCAACACATCTTTTGCAGCAATGACTTTGGCAATCAATTTATCCGGATAATCTTGCGGTACATGACAATCAGGACATTCAACGCGCACACCATATTCGTTCTTATAATGCAGGCTTTTCTTATATTCCTGATAGACTGTCTGTTCCATGGAATGACAGGACACACAAAATTCCATTGTGTTTGTTTTTTCAATCATGGCACCTGCTGTAACCACAAATACCAATGTTCCCAGCACGCCAACTGCAAGGCCCAACTTGACGCCACTTTTCTTTAACCAACTGAACACAGTCGTTACTCTCCCAGAGTGCGCTAGCCCCTCAGTTTGCGCATTTTCCATTTTTTTATTATTGAAGAAGAGGCAGCTTTTCGTCCCCCCAGAAGAAAAGCTGCCTGATCTTTACATCCAGAGCTTAGCCCCAGATGTCTTTACAGATGTTATCGTACCAGCTGTGAGCGTAAGCCACTTCGCGCTTACGGTCTTCAGCGGACGCATCCATTGGTGACAGACCACCTGCGCCTTTAACGCCTGCGATAATGTCTTTTTCTTTGTCATACTTGTACACAGCTGCAACCGAGAATGCCCAGTCATCAGCAGCGATTGAATAACAAGTATTCACATAAGAAGGCACACCAACTGTTTTACCGTTCAAGGCAGCCGCAATTGCCGCAGCAGTCACTTTACCTTGAGAGTTGGCCGCATAACCGGATTTCGGCATCTTAGTTGCGATGGCCGCATCACCCAGTACGTGAATGCCAGGGACTTGTTTAGATTCAAACGTCACCTTATCCACAGGACACCAACCAGACGCGTCTGTAAGGCCAGCTGCAAAAGCGATTGGACCGGCTTTTTGAGCAGGGATGAAGTTGATCACATCGCCTTTATACTCTTCAAAGTCTGTCTTCACCGCCATACCAGCAACATCAACACCTTCGATTTGGCCCGCATCAGAACCCTTGATCCATTCGATCATAGAGTTGTCTGTGCCATAACCGTAGAACTTCTTCCACGCCTGTGTGAACAGACCCTGTTTAGAGAATTTATCCTTATGGTCGATGATCAAAATCTTCGACTTTGGCTTCTCTTTCTTGAAGTAATTGGCAATCAAGCTGACACGCTCATATGGGCCAGGAGGGCAGCGGAATGGATTTGGTGGAGCAACCATTGTAAAGGTGCCACCGTCTTTCATTTCTTCCAATTGCTTGCGAAGAAGCGCTGTTTGCGGACCAGCTTTCCACGCGTGTGGAATTTTGGTTTCGGCAACATTCGCATCAAGACCATCATATTTGTCAAATTTGAAATCAACACCCGGTGCAACAACGCAACGGTCATATTCAAACGTTTGACCACCTTTGGTCATGACTTTCTTCTTGGCACCATCAATGCCAGTGACCATGTCATGAACAACTTTAACACCTGCTTTTTCCAAGCCCATATAGCCCTGTTTGATACCGTCCATAGAACGTTTACCACCCAGAACTTCGTTGCTCATAAAGCAAGTGAAGTAGTTTTTGTCAGCTTCAATCAATGTTACTTCAATGGACATGTCCATCATGCGCAAATAGTTTGCAACTGTTGCACCAGCGGGACCACCACCAACGATAACAACTTTTTTACCTGCTGCGCGGGCAATGCTTGGTGCGCTCATCACTGCAGCACCTGTAACGGCCGCTGCACCTGTCAACTGGAGGAAACTCCGGCGATTAAATTTCGTCATATTAAAAGTCTCCCTAACCTTACATCTTTGAACCGGCATAATGGATCACAGCTTCATAACCTTCTTGGCCATGATCATCCATTAGCGCCTTCATTTTTTTCTTTTGCTTTTTGCTCCACTCGCGGTCACCCGTGAAGAAATCCGCAACCATGAAACGCAAGTAATCCATTGTCTGACCAGCCATCACACCGATACCATCCGCAAGATAACCGTCTTCTTCGTGACATTTTTCACAGTAGTTCTGGAAAAGGGCACGACCTTTTTTAGCGAGTTCTGCGTCAACATCCTGTTTGTAACGCACGATTTTTTGTGCTGCGAAGTAATCAGCCATAACTTTCATTTCTTCTTCGCTATAGCCCTTAGCGATTCGGTCCATCACAGTGGATTTGCGCTCGCCACTGACATAGTCCTTCATAGAAGACATAAAGTATTCTTGTGTAATACCCGCAATTGTCGGCGTTGCCGGACCATGGCTGGACCCGTTTGTACCGTGACAACCTGCACAAGGTGCAGCAAGTGTTTCTGCGCTTGCCATGCCGGCAGATGCATCAGTTGAATAAGACGCCATTGCCAGCAGTCCTGCTGCTAATAATGTCGGCTTGAAGAAAGTGTGGCTCATACGTGCCCCCCTTTATTTTTTTGAATTTTTACTAGTTCAGTTATTATCCATAACATAGTTTTTTTCTAATTAAGTATACTTTTTTATGATGTTTTTATAATATAATTACCACACTATTTATGCAGTACAATTGGATTAATACAAAATAATAGTGTTATTGCGGTGCGCAAAAAACCGTTATTTTTCTGATAGAAGCGTGCCTTCTTAGATATTTTTTAAGCCCCTATTTAAAAATCAAGTTGTAGTTTTAGTGAAAGCACTTAAACTAAAACATTAAATACCTAGGCGACCTTGACGGGGAAGACATTCATGCCCGAAACAAAAAGAACTTGGACACTTAGAACCAAGCTGCTCGCAACCTACCTCCTTATTGTAGGTGTGAGTATGGTTGTGCTTTTCACGGCATTTGAATATCGCAATTATCACAACGCCAATAAGCGCCTACACGAACAAATCAAACAAATTGCAGAATTCCAAAGTTCCACCCTTTCCGTCCCCGTTTGGAACTTTGATGAACAATCCATTCGCTTGGCGATGAGTACACTCGCCAACAACCCCTACTTTGTCAGCGGCACTTTACTTGATGATTATGGCCATGTGCTTGAACATGTTGGCGAAGAAGGTGTAGAGCCCCATGTCCCGGAATTAAAAGTCACACGCGACATTATTTTCAGTGGTTCTGAGCGCGATGAAGTTGTGGGTAAACTTATTCTTGTTTTTGATGATGCCCAAGTTCAGGCCCAAGCAACAGAGCGCCTGATCTTTGATAGTTTCATCCTGATTTTGCTTGCTGCTTCTTTAGTTGGCGGTACGTTTGTCGCCTCCCAACGCCTCATCGGTAAGCCCCTAGACCTACTTCTTAAAGGGATTCGCCATGCCAAGGTCTCTGATGATTATGACCCTGTAAAATGGCAATCCTCAGATGAAATTGGTCAGGTTATCACTGCTTTCAACGACATGATGACCCATCAGATCGAAACTGATGCTGCACTGCGTTCTGCCCGTAACGCCGCGGTGGAGGCAGAAGCACGCGTTAAAGATGCCATTGAAAATATTTCAGAAGCCTTCGTTCTGTTTGATAATCAACAGAATCTGGTTTTATGTAATACCCGATTTAAAGATTTCTACGAATATAGTGACGAAGATATCCAAGCAGGCATTGATTACAACCGCCTGATTGAGCTGGATATCGAACGCGGCGTTGTGCCTGCGGTTGATCATTTCGGTCGATCTTATCATGACCTGCGCAGTGCCTATAACTGGGATACAAGCGGCTCCATTGAGGTTGCCCTCACCGATGGTCGCCATCTTCTTATTCGTGAAAGACCAACCCAAGCAGGCGGGCGCGTAGGTATCCAGACCGACATTACCGAGATCAAACGTGCAGAGCGTGAATTGCGCCGTGCCCGTGATGAGCTGGAACACCGCGTTGAAGAACGCACACACGAGCTTCAAGCCGCCACAACGGATGCCAAGAAAGCCAACCGGGCAAAATCTGAGTTCCTGTCACGCATGAGCCATGAGCTGCGCACACCGCTTAATGGTATTCTTGGCTTTGCCCAGTTGTTGTTGATGGATCAGCGCCACCCGCTTTCTGATAAACAATCTGAATATATCGAGCATGTTCTAAAAGCTGGTAACCTGCTTTTGGAACTGATCAATGAAGTGCTTGATCTGGCAAAGATCGAATCGGGCCGTATCAGTCTTTCTATTGAGAATATCGACCCAAGTTCTGTTGTAAGTGAATGTGTGGATATGATTGATGCTTATTCAGCAGAACAAAATATCACCATTACTCGTACGGGCAGTGACTTTGCTGAACATTATGTCACGGGGGATTTCACCCGTTTAAAACAGGTTGTTTCCAACCTTCTTTCCAACGCCATTAAATATAACATTGCCAATGGTAAAGTTATTCTCGATAGCTCTCCCGGTCCCCAAGGGTTCTGGCGCTTTACCGTTACAGATACGGGCTATGGCATTGAAGAAAAAGACCAAGAACAGCTTTTCCAACCCTTTAACCGTCTCAATGCTGAAAATACGGACATTGAGGGTACGGGCATTGGCCTAACCATCACCAAGCACTTGGTTGAAATTATGGGTGGTGAAATCGGTGTGGATAGTAAACTGGGTGAAGGTTCCACATTCTGGGTGGATATTCCCGTTTCAGATGAAGAGATCGTGCGTGATATCCCTGAACTCCCCAGCGATATTGAACATAGCCCCAAACGCCTTGATGGCGTCAATACCATTCTCTATGTGGAAGACAACCCCGCAAACATGCGTTTAATGCGTGAACTTCTCACACAATTGCCCCGCACAAACTTTGTAGAGGCTGGCACGGCTGAAGAAGGTCTGGAACTGATCAAGCAGGACAAACCCGACCTTGTGTTGATGGATATCAACTTACCGGGCATGGATGGTTTTCAGGCTTTTGAAGTCATGCGTGATGACCCTTATATGGGCGACATCCCCGTTATTGCACTAACGGCTAACGCCATGCCACGCGAAGTGGAAAAGGGCCGTGAACTCGGCTTTAAATCTTATCTGACCAAACCCATTGATGTGGCTGCCACCTTGGCAGAAATCACCCGCGTTCTTGAAGAGAGCGAAGTCTAAAGCTCGCTTTCTTCCTTACTTCTCACCTTCATGTAAGAATTCATGCACGCCTTTAATGGTATCAGCAAGGCCCGTGCGGATCACTTCCACCCCTTCCGGAAAAGCGCCTAACATGCGCGTTGGGGTCTGGCGGTCCAACATGACAAAAACACCACGATCGGATTTGCGCCGAACCAAGCGGCCAAAGGCCTGTTTCATGCGCAAGCGCGCAATCATCTCATCATAAGAGCGCGCTGGAAAAGAGCGTTTGCGCGCTTTGTGTAAAATAGTGGGGCGCGGCCAGGGCACACGATCAAACACAATCAAATGCAACGCATCACCGGGCACATCCACCCCATCGCGCACCGCATCCGTACCCAACAGGCAACTGCTTTTCTCACCCTTAAAAATATCAATGAGCGTCCCTATATCCATGGCATCCATATGTTGGGCCAAAAGCTGAATGCCCGTGCGATCCAGTGGTTCAGCAATTTTTTGATAAACGGCTTTTAACCTGTTTACCGCTGTAAACAAACCAAGCCCACCGCCGCCACCAGCAATAAACAGCTCACGATAAGCACTGGCGATCTGATCCAGATTATCTTTGCGAATATCATCCACAATATAAACACGGGTCTGTTTAGGATAATCAAAGGGTGATTTCACATCATGCATGATCGCAGGTTTTGCCAGATGCGACACCCCTGTGCGCGCAGCAGCTACCTTCCAGTCGGCTTCAACATCCCCACTGCCATCGCGCAAGGTGGCAGAGGTAATGCCCACCCCATGGGATTTTTCCACAACCTCTTCCACAAAAGGAATGGTCGGGTCCACCCAATGGCGATGCATGCCCACATCCATATCGCGCCCTTCAATGCGATCCACACTATACCAATCCACAAATTGGGGCGGGGTTTCATTAAACAAACTATCAAGCATGGAACACCAGGCCAAAACCTGTTGCACCCCACGGCGCTCTAGGCTCGCACACGTCGCTTCAATACGTTGGCGGTTGGCTGTGTCCAGCTCATCAGCTTCCTCATCCATCAAGGCCATCATGCCCTTGATCAGGCTTTGCAGTGGTGCCCTGATTTTATCCAAGGCTGTTTTTAAACGCTCTGCACTTTCGAGCAAGCCTTCAACAGGCTGTTCGATCCCGCATTCAAGGCTGAAAGGCGAATCGCTATTATTATCGCGGGCATAGACCTGCTGGCGCATACGGCGCAAGAAATCTTCAAACGGACCCATGGGCTCCCCGCCGGAAATACGTTGATGCCAGCTTGGACCGGGCAACACACGGGCATGATGAAGCACCGCATCCAAGGCCTCTTCCATCTCGCGTCCTGCCACCAGATCATCAATCCGTGCCTTAAGGCCGCGCGCACGTGAACGGCTACTTTCTTCAGCGCCTAATAACCAACGTCTTAAATCTGCACCTTCTTGGCCTGATAAATGGGCGGAAAATGCCTTATCTGCCGCATCAAAAACATGATGACCCTCATCAAAAATATAACGCGTCGGCATGAGGTTTTCTTCCACCCCGCCAAGTGCGGCCTGTATCATCACAAGGGCGTGGTTAGCCACCACCAGCTCAGCACGGCGTGCACGGCGCACCGTCTTTTCGATAAAACATTTAGAATAATGTGAACAGCTGGAATAAACGCATTCCCCGCGCGTATCGGTCATATCCACCGTTAAGCGCGCGCCCAATAGTTCTTTTAACCATGAGGGAAAATCCCCACCGATCATATCGCCATCGCGCGAGGCCAAGGCCCAACGTGCCATCAAGCCCAATGCAGGCGCATCATCACTGCGCAGGCGCAGACGTGAGACCGCTTCTTCAAAATTAAGCAGGCAAAAATAGTTTTCGCGGCCCTTTCGAATAACCACTTTGCGCTTTTTTTCTTTTGGATCATCAAACAGGCGATCCAGCTCTCCATCTAATTGGCGCTGAAGGTTGCGCGTATAGGTACTGATCCAGACTGCGCCCTGATTTTTCTTCGCCCAAACACTGGCTGGTGCAATATAGCCCAAGGTCTTGCCAACACCCGTTCCAGCCTCAACCAAAGCCATGGCAGGCTCGCCTGCTGCATTAGGGGCTTGAAAAGCTTCACACATGGACGCGGCATAATCTTTTTGCTCTCCACGTTCTTCTGCCCCTGCACCCAACAGCATGTCTAGGCGCGCACGGGCTTCAACGGGCTCAACAGGCAGATGACCGGGCGGGGGTGGCGCAGCACTTTCCACCCATTCCTTTAACTTATGCCAAATCTGTAAAGAGCGCAGTAACGCACCGCTATGGGGTGCATCAGGATTTGCAACGCCTAAGCCCTTTAAAACGATAGAGCCCCATGTCCAACCACCTGCTTTCATGGCCCAGGCAAGAGTCTGAATATCCTTTGTGGAAATTTTAGCCAGCTCACCTAACAACAAGGCACAGGCCTCGCGCAGGGTTTCGACCTCATCTTCCAGCGTCTTTGGACTTTTAAGCCCTAAAGCATCGGCAAGGCCGCGTGGTGTGGGCAGGCAAAACTGGGCTGGGCGCACAAAGGCAAAAAGCTCTAAAATATCGAGACGGGGAAACGGGCCACAACGCAGGCGCCGCGCAGTTGCAAGGGCATGAAGGACTAAAACAGGGACTTCACTGGTGGAGAGACGCCGCGCGCCTTCTTTAAGGGAAAGTGTTTCAAGCTCACCTTCTTGGCTCAACCACGCACAAGAGCGCACATGCGTCACCAAAACAGGGACAGCAGGAATGCGAATCGGGGGAGCTTCAGCGCGCAAGAGGTCGTTCTCAACAGTCATGGCGACACAATAGCCTGCGTGACCTGCAAATTCCAGTATCAGCTTTAAGCAATAATACTTTTTTTAAACCCCAGACATGCCAATGGGTGCCAAGCCAATTCTTGAGCACCACTTAAAACCTAGAACTTAACTTAAAAAGCCTTATTCAGACCCTTCGTCACCACCAATACCATCGGCATTCTGTTCGCGGTTTACTGGATCACTTTCTTTCTCACGGATTTTATCAGCAAGGCGGGATTCAAAAGTTCTGAAAACCACAACTTCATCCTCATTACCGATATTGGCTGAAAGCATATCAATCACAACTTCACGAACGGCATCAAACATATAGTCTTCTTTACCAATGTTTTCACCAGGAAGTGGCTTGTGATGCTGACCCATAATTTCACGGGCCTTATCTTCATCCATGCCAAGAACTTTCATCAGCTCAACTTCGTCTTGAGCTGCCTTTAGTTTTTCGGCTGTTGAGATAGCGATTCCAATACTGACAATATCTTCAACCTCGGCTGCATGACCGCTGCCTTGTTGATATCCTTGATTGCCGCTACTGTCGGCTTGTAGTCCATCCGGGGCTTGGACCACATCGACGCGTCCATCGCTGGACGTAATTGTCATGTTGTTACCCATCGGAGTTCTCTCCTAATAAAAAATACATTCTGTTGTGCACTATTATGGAATCTTTTTAGATAAATTTCAAGTTTTCCATTACAGCATTTGGATAAGGGTACATTTTATGCACCCCGTAGGCTTGTAACTATTGACGAAACATATGCTTCGCCTTAGTTTTGCCAACCCCTTAATATAGGGGCTTCCAAATGTAAAGATTTAGTTTTTAAGGAAATTTGCAAAATGCCGTCAGATGCACCTGCACTACACGCGCGCGAAGCCGCACATCACTCTAAAGCATGGCCCTTTGTTGAGGCTCGCAATATCCTTAAACGTCTTAATGGTAAGGTGCCTGAAAAGGGCTATGTCCTTTTTGAAACAGGCTACGGCCCTTCTGGCTTGCCTCATATTGGCACCTTTGGTGAAGTTTCGCGCACCACAATGGTCATGCGCGCCTTTCAAATCCTCTCAGACGGTATGCCAACCAAACTGATCGCATTTTCAGATGATATGGACGGCTTGCGCAAAGTTCCGGACAATATCCCCAATAAAGAATTGCTTGAACCCCATCTGGGCAAGCCGCTCACGGTCGTGCCTGACCCGTTTGGCACACACCCAAGCTTTGGCGAGCATAACAACAACCGCCTGTGTAACTTCCTTGACCAGTTTGGTTTTGACTATGAATTTCGCAGTGCGACCCAATGTTATAAAGACGGCCAGTTTGACGAAACGCTTCTTTCTATTTTGCGCAATCATGAAGCTGTGTGTAACGTTATTCGCCCCACATTGGGGGAAGAGCGCCGCGCAACCTACAGCCCGTTGCTGCCTGTTGATGCAGAAAGTGGCAAAGTTCTTTTGGCAAAAGTGGTGGATACCAACCCGGATGCGGGCACCATGGTTTACCTCAATGAAGCAGGTAAAGAAGTAGAAACCAAAGTCACTGGCGGTGCGGTTAAATGCCAATGGAAAGCCGATTGGGCCATGCGTTGGACCGCATTGGGCGTAAATTATGAGATGGCTGGTAAGGATTTGATCGATTCGCAAAATCTTTCATCCAAAATCTGCCGTGCGATTGGCGGTAAGCCCCCTGTACAATTTACTTACGAGCTGTTCCTTGATGAAAAGGGTGAGAAAATCTCCAAATCAAAAGGCAATGGTCTTTCTATGGAAGAATGGTTGCGCTACGCCCCGCCTGAAACGCTTTCCTATTTCATGTATCAAAAACCAAAAACAGCAAAACGCCTGCATTTTGATGTGATCCCAAAAGCGGTTGATGAATATGTTAACCACGTTCAAAAATTCGATTCGCTTGAAGATGCTAAAAAACTGGATAGCCCGGCATGGCATGTCCATAATGGTCACCCACAGGCTGACAGCCACTCCTTAAGCTTTAACATGTTGCTCAACCTCGTTTCTGTTCTTCACACAGAAGACAAGAATGTGATCTGGGAATTCATCAAAAGCTATAATTCTGATGCCTCAGCTGAAAACAGCCCGGTTCTGGACCAGTTGGTGGGTTATGCGATTAACTATTACCAAGATTTCGTAAAACCCAACAAAAAGTTCCGCAAACCTACTGATGGTGAACTTGCTGCCCTGCAAGACCTGAAAGCCAAGCTTGAAGCTCTTGGGGCAGATACATCCGGTGAAGATGTTCAAACCGAAGTTTACACGGTTGGTAAAGAACATAACTATGAGAACCTGCGTGAATGGTTTGGTTGCCTTTATGAGATTCTGCTCGGTCAGGAAACAGGCCCACGCATGGGCTCTTTCTTTGCCCTTTACGGCCTTGATAAAAGCTGTGAGTTAATCGGTAAGGTGCTGGCTGGTGAAAGCCTTGATGGCTAAGGCTCAACAAGCTTAATTTAAAAAAGAGGAGGTGCATTTTGCCTCCTCTTTTTTTGTTTAAGAATTGCTCGCCATTGAGAAGTTAGATTTCCCCGAATGTTTAACCTTATACATGGCCTCATCGGCATTATGGATAAGTTCTTCCGGGTCCACCCCATCATCGGGATAAACCGCAATTCCCACACTGGCCCCTACTTGCGCTGTTTTCTCACCATGGTGAATTTCCCGTGCCGCCTGCTCAACAATGGCCTGTGCAACATCATAGGCATTTTCAGGCGCATTTAGATTGGGCAAAATAACCAAGAACTCATCTCCGCCAATGCGCGCTACCGTATCGGTTTCACGCACACATTGGTTTAGGCGTCCGGCAATCTCTTTTAGAACCTGATCACCTGCCTTATGGCCGAGCGTGTCATTAACCGCCTTAAAACCATCCAAATCGATAAACAGGACGCAGACAAACGTCTTATTACGTTTTGCCAAGGCAATATCATGCTGCAAACGGTCCATCCCCAAGCGCAAAGAAGGTAGGCCCGTTAAAGCGTCATGGTTGGCGAGAAATTCAATTTTCTTCTGCGCATCTTTTGCCTTGGTTATGTCATCGGCAATACCGCGATAGCCTTGAAACTTTTGATTACTATCAAACATGGGGCCGCCACTGGCCGTCCAATAATGGGTTTTGCCATTTTTATCCTCGACTTTAAATTCGATATTTCTAAACGGCTCACGTTTTCTGATGACATTTCCAAAGCTTTCTTTGTCGTCATCTTTTTCAATTTTCCAAGCTAAATCCTTAAGGGATTTTCCTACCGTTTCTTCCGGCAGGCTTAAGTTTCGCTCACTGCCTTCTTCAACAGCTGAGGTAAAAGATAAAATATGCTCATTATCGGTTTCCCAAAACCAATCAGACGCCGCATTGGCAAAATCACGAAACCTTTGCTCGCTATATTGAAGCTGGCTCACCAAATGCATCCGGCTTGAGGCAGCTTCCTGATATTTTGAAAACAACAGCAATGAAGTGATCAGCAAAGCCAATGCAGGAATAAGAACAACCAAGACCCATGAGTTTTCCTCCAGATAACCAGACAGAAGATCATCTCTTGAATAAAATGAAATCACCTTCCAACC
Source organism: Candidatus Terasakiella magnetica (assembly GCF_900093605.1). Lineage (NCBI taxonomy): Bacteria > Pseudomonadati > Pseudomonadota > Alphaproteobacteria > Rhodospirillales > Terasakiellaceae > Terasakiella > Terasakiella magnetica. The sequence continues at coordinate 205,477 of NZ_FLYE01000044.1, read as the reverse complement.
TGAGACTGCCGATTCTAAACCATAAAGCTCTAACGAGGCCCCTCTATTTGTGACAAAAGAGCGACTAGGGCCTTTGGTAATATCCTCACCCTGTAAAAATTTTGCGATTTCTAAAAGCTGCCCTTGCAAACTCTCGCTTGATTGAAAAATCACATCACCTTTTCGATTTACAATCCCCACCCCATTCCATGACGCGATTGTCACTTCGCGCCAGACCTGTTGAATTTCCTGCGTGCGAATAGATGCCCCGAGCAAGCCATCAAAACGTCCCTCTTTAAGGATAGGAATAACCAGTCCGGTTACATGTTCCTTACTAATGGGGCCAATGTGCGGGTCCATCACATAATGGAGTTGGCCTTGTTTCAGCAATTGGAAAAAAGGCAAATGTGAAATAGAAGGCGGCTTTTCGCGGTTAAATTTTTGCCCTGAGGCAAAAAACAATCCGCTTTTATCTACAGCTGCGAAATTTTCAATAAAGGGATAGGTCTCATTCAATCGATTGAACAAGTTTGAACAGGCGTCAGTCTCTTTGGTTAAAACACACCTATGTTCACGCAAGGCGCTGAATATTTTCTTGTAGGTAATAAAATACTGATCTGTCGCTTTCTCAATCAAAGCCCCATTGAGCCGGACCGTCTCAGCAATTTTATGGCGATAATTTAGAAAATCATTCACGACGAATGAAATGATTATGACACTCAGCGTAATAAAGCCCAATGTCACAAAAATACGCTGAATGCTTTGGTTCATATCCGCCCCCCTTTAAGAGTATATAGATGGGAACCAAAATTAGCTCTTCAACGAAAAGTAAGAGCGCTTACCTTTTATGGTGTTATTCGTTCATAAACAACAAAGCTATAATCCGGCTTTTTCTCGCCATCGCCTTGATGGTCTTCTCGTGAGACTTCTTTCCACACGGCATCATCCAATTTAGGGAAAAAGGCATCAGCCTCGTAAGTGTCATGCACTTCGGTGATGTGGATACGCTCAGCATATTGCATAGACTGTTCATAAATGGTTGAACCGCCAACAATGAAAATCTCTTCGCTTGCATTATCACTGGCTAGATTAAGTGCGCCACGCAGGCTATTAACCGTTGAAACCCCTTGTGCAAACCAGCTTTTATCCCGTGTGATCACCACATTTAAGCGACCGGGTAAGGGGCGACCGATGGACTCATAAGTTTTGCGCCCCATGATAATCGGCTTGCCCATGGTGGTGGCTTTAAAATATTTGAAGTCTTCCGGGATATGCCAGAGCATTTTGTTGCCTTTACCAATGGCACCATTTTCAGCCACGGCAACAATCATGGAGATCAGCATCAGACCGCCACCGGGGCAGAAATATGACCTTGCGGGTTATAATCCTCCAACTCAAAATCATCATAAGTGAAGTCAAACAAATCACTCACATCAGGATTGATTTTCAATGTGGGCAACGTGCCCGGTGTGCGCGAAAGCTGAAGCTCGGTCTGTTCCATATGGTTGGAATAAAGATGGGCATCCCCAAAAGTATGGATAAATTCACCCACTTCAAGATCGCAGACTTGGGCAATCATCATGGTCAGTAAGGCGTAAGAAGCGATATTAAACGGCACGCCCAAGAAAATATCAGCGCTGCGCTGATAAAGCTGACAAGACAGTTTGCCATCAGCCACATAAAACTGGAAAAGACAATGACACGGCGGTAAAGCCATATCTTCAATATTTGCCACATTCCATGCAGAGACAATCAGGCGGCGCGAATCAGGCGTGTTTTTAATCTGCTCAATCAGCTTCTTGATCTGATCCACATGCCCCCCATCAGGTGTGGGCCATGAGCGCCATTGATAGCCATAAACAGGCCCAAGATCACCCTTTTCATCGGCCCATTCATCCCAAATAGAGACCTTATTGTCCTTGAGGTATTTAATGTTTGTGTCGCCTTGCAAGAACCATAAAAGTTCATGAATGATGGAGCGCAAATGCAGCTTCTTGGTGGTCAGGCATGGGAATCCTTTGCTCAGATCAAAGCGCATCTGGTAGCCAAACACACTATAGGTGCCGGTTCCTGTGCGGTCACTCTTAAACACACCGGTGTCGCGCACATGGCGCATAAGATCGAGATACTGCTGCATGGATGCCTTAAGCCCTTGAAATCAGAAGTTAAGATTGTGTTTTTTGATCAGTTTATCCAACAAGCCTTCCGCCTTCATGGCAGCAAGCTGTTGATTAAAGTCCTGCACAATCTTTTCATAATCCATTGTCTTTTTTGAAATGGTCATATGCAATGTACGTTGCGATAACGGTTTGTCAAGAAAGTCGATTTTTCCAAAATATTCAGGGTAGCGGGTATTGAGCAAATGTTTCACCACAAAGCGATCTTCAGGAAAGAGATCGATCAAGCCGTTTGAGACCCGCACAATGTTTGTGCGCAGATCAAGCGATGGCTTTTTCTTTAATTTCTGGGATGTATCAAACCCCTCCCCATAGGCATAATCGCGCACCGTCCCAATGGTATAAGGTTCTAGATCAGAAAGACTTTCAAACGTGATTTGATCTTCACTGCGCTTAAATAACACCAGATCATTGGTCAAATAATGATCGCTATAGACCATCTTTTTTTCGCGCTCTTTATTATACCAAGCTGCAATAATGCCGTGATAATTACCTGCTTCCACCCCTTTTAAGGCGCGCGTCCACGGCACGATATTGACCATCACATCATAACCTGCCCGGCGCAGTGCTGTGCTGACGATATCGGTTGCCAGCCCCTGATTAAGGATACGATCGCCCGTATAAGGCTCCCACTCATTGGCAACAAGGCGCAGGATTTCTGGGGGCTGAGCGACAAGAGGTTTTGAGCTAAAGAGAAACAGGGTAATTAAAAATACCTTTAAAACTGATATCATTTTTTTCCCCTTATCCTTTTTCTAAAATGCTTAGCGCCCATTTCGCCGTCTGGGCAATTACATGATGGTCATCATCAACCCATTTTTCAACTTTTTTAAAGAGATCATTCCGCTTTGAATTCACAATTGCGATAATCACATTGCGAATAAAGCGATGATGCTTGATACGTTTTACAGGGGAAGCACGAAAAAACTCTCTAAAGGCCGGATCATCCAGTTCAATCAAATCCCCCAAGCGTGGGGCGAGAAATTCAACCCGTGGCTTGAAGTCTTTTTCATTGGTTGTTTGGGTGAATTTAGTCCAGGGGCAAATGGCAAGACAATCATCACAGCCATAAATCCGATTGCCCATTTTCAAGGCAAGCTCCGGCTCAATCATGCCATCATGTTCAATGGTGAGATAGGAAATACATTTACGCCCATCGATCTGGCTTTCGCCCAAAAAAGCATCCGTTGGGCAGATATCCAAACAGCTTGAACAATTTCCACAATGATCTTTATGCGGCGCGTCAGGTTCAAGTTCCAGCGTGGTATATATTTCTCCCAAAAACAACCATGAGCCATAGGTGCGCGAGACCACGCACGTGTGCTTACCCTGCCAGCCCAATTGGGTTTGGGCCGCAAGTGGTTTTTCCATAACGGGTGCGGTATCGACAAAGACCTTGAGCTCACCATCCCATCGCTCCACCATTTCGCGTGCCAGTCTTTTTAGGCGTTTTTTCACCGTATCATGGTAATCCCGATTATAGGCATAACAGCTGATCACGCCTTTTTCAGGGTTATCAATCAGCGCGAGAGGATCATTTTTCGGCCCATAGTTCATGCCTAACACAATGATGGATTTCGCCTCGGGCCAAAGCACTTTCGGGTCTGCGCGGCGCTCTTGGGTGGTTTGCATCCACTCCATGGTGCCATAAAGCTCACGCGCATTAAATTCTTTCAAATCATCCTTATGCTGCTTGCTTGTTTGTGCCACACAAAAACCGATATCATCAAACCCCATTTCAAGGGCAAGGGTACGAATGGTCTGTTTCACATCTTCCATTTAAAGGCGCCCCTTTTCCAACAAATGCTCACAGGCTTTTTCCATATCAAAGGGCGACAAACAGACCCCATCGGTTTCGGCCCCTTCCATAGAAGCACTTAAATTGCCAGCATATAAAGGGCTTGGGCTTTTTTCTTTTAACAAATCCAAGGCCCTGCCCCCGCCATTAAGGATATCTTTCATCACAAGGGGGCTAAACATGCCAGCTTCTTCAACAATGGGGCAGGCCACAATATTATGAATGGCAGAGAGAAATTTCGGCCCAACGATTTGCGGCACCATTTGGCCTTCAATACGCTTGATGATGGAAAGGCAGGAATGGATATAGAAATCGAGAAAACTGTTATTTTCGCTAAAAACAAAAAAGGCATTATGGATTTTGTTAAAGGCTTTCAATCGGCCTTTGCCATCTTGTTGTATCCAGACCTCACGACCAAAAGCATATTCCTCATGAACCTGCACATCAAATTCTTGCGGGGCAAAAACCAGCATGTCGGCATCACACCAAATCACGCGTTCATAACCTTCTAAGAGCAGTTCCTTTGCCAGCATTAATCGACCCAAATCCGTTGCAACCACCAAACGATCTTTGGTTTTTTCACGATACCACTGGGGCACCCGTTCAAACATCTCATCACCGTAAAAGCGATAATCAAAGCCTTTTAAGGCCGCCCAATGGGCAACAGAATCCATGGATTTAGAAATCCATTGCGGGACATTTTCTGTGCGATAAGATTGATAAACGATGGTTTTCATCTTTTTCTTATACTGCGGTGTTTAACTTCGCGCAAACAGGGCTTATCTATATTTCAGCTCAAGGAGAAAACAATGGCTAAACAATATCAACCCGCCACCTTTGCTGCGGGATGTTTCTGGGGTGTCGAAGCGCGCTTTCGCGAACAAGATGGCGTTGTGGATGCTGAAGTAGGCTACACTGACGGTCATAAGCTTGACCCCACCTATCATGAGGTTTGCACCGACACCACAGGCCACGTTGAGGCCGTGCAGCTAAGTTTTGATCCTGATCGGGTGTCTTTTGATGACCTTGTGGAACTGTTCTTTAACCTGCACAACCCCACCACCTTAAACCGCCAAGGCCCCGATGTGGGAAGTCAATATCGCTCCGCCATTTTTTATCATAACGATGAGCAAAAACAGATCGCTGAAAAAATCATAGACCAACTCAACCAACAAAATCGATTCGCAGACCCCATCGTAACCCAAATCGCCCCTGCCACCACTTTTTATCGCGCAGAGGAATACCATCAGCGTTATTTCGATAAAAAGGGCCAAAAAGGGTCCTGTTACTTCAGCTAATTCAGCCCCAAACCCACCTTTAGATTTAGATAGAAAAGGTTATAGCAACTGTATAGTTGCATAACCCCTATCAACTTATACATTTAGACCGATTGAAGTTGAAGTGAATGTCATATAGTCATATTATTTCATAATATTTCAAAGGTTGAGTGCTTTAAAAGTATGAACGATGTTCGACACATACTGATTGTAGAAGATGACCCGGCTGTTGCTGATGTGGTGGCTGCTTGTCTTGAAGATGCTGAATTTGCGACAACAATTACATCTTCCGGTCAGGCTGCCCTTAACATCATTGCCGACACTCCTGTTGATCTGTGTGTTGTCGACCTTGGCCTGCCAGATATGGATGGGCTATCGCTCACACGTGAGATTAAAAGCCGCAGTGCAGCGGGCATTATCATTTTAAGCGGACGGGGCGAGACAACCGAGCGCATCATTGGCCTTGAAGTTGGTGCTGATGACTATCTTGGCAAACCGTTTGAGCCACGCGAATTGCTCGCACGTGTGCGCAGTATCATTCGACGCACCCAACCCTGTGTGCCCAATGACGTCAGTGCCCCCAATATTGAGACTGACCGTTCTGACATGTTCTTTGTGTTTGAAGGCTGGAAAGTCGATCTTTCTTCCCTTGAAATCACAGGACCAAATGGCTTGCACCCACAGCTTTCCAACAGTGAGTTCAATCTGCTTCAGGCCTTTATTGAACATCCAAACCGCATTCTATCACGCGACCAGCTTCTTGATCTGGTGCATGGCGATAACACGCCAGCTTTTGATCGCAGCATTGATGTGCAAATTACACGTCTGCGCAAAAAAATCGAAAGCGACCCCAAAACACCGAAATTTATTAAAACGGTACGCAATCGCGGTTATATGTTTACGGCAAAAGTCACCCGTAATTAAGCAATAGAGGCAAGATAAGCTTCCATAAAACGGGTCGGATCTTTCATCAAGGCCTCTTTCCAGCTCCCCAGTTTTACCCGGCTTTGAATAAGGCCACGCAACACACCCACATGGTTGGTACCCCCAACCACTTGTGCACCCACTAAAATATCACCGTCAAATTCCAACCGCACATAACGATAGCTGCCTTTATCTAGTGAAATAGCCTGCTCGCCCCCATCAACACCTTGCCATTGGCCAAAGGATGATGAAATCAGGCCCAATGTATAAGCACATTCATCACCAGTGAGCCCTGATAAGCGGCCTCAACCCCTGTCATATTAAGCGCTGCAATACGTCCATGTTCTGTAGCTGTGGGTTGGATAGCATGGACAGAGCGCCCGCCTGTTGAAAAGTCTAAGCCTTGAGCCACATCGCCTGCGCCATAAATGTCAGGCACAGAAGACTGCATATTGCGATCAATCAGAATACCCGCTTCCATCTCCAGCCCTGTATCTTTCAAAAAGTCCACATTGGGCTGAACCCCAGCGGCGACCACAACCAGATGAGCAGGGATTTGATGCCCATTATCCAGATCAACCAGCAAGGTATCTTCATCAACGCCTGTGTTGGGTTCCAGCTTGGTGATTTTGGTGTTGGTATGTACTGACACCCCTTTAAACTGGCACCAATCTTTCAACATTGTACCCGCGTTATCATCCAACATGCGTGGCACCATACGATCACCCATTTCAACAACGGTCAATTTCACATTGCGCAGGGCCAAAGCCTCTAAAATAATACAGCCGATAAACCCTGCCCCAAGCAACACCACATGGGCACCTTTATGGGCCAGCTCAATGATCTTGCGGGCATCTTCCAAGGTCCAGCAATGATGAACACCGGGCTGGTCTAAACCGTCAATAGGTGGTTTTACCGGACGTGAACCTGTGGCAACCAGAAGCTTGTCATAAGGTTCCACATCACCATTACACAAGGTGACACTCTTGGCCTTGGCATCAACGGATATGGCCTTATTTTGGCGCAAACTGATCTTATGATCGCGATAAAAATCATCAGAGCGTTTAATATGGGTGCCCTGTTCTTCAATATTACCGACCAGCAAATAAGGGATCGCCATGCGTGAATAAGGGGGCTCTGGTTCATCACCAACCAGAACGATTTCACAGTCAGGATCGTTTTTGCGCAGTGTTTCTGCGGCTACAACCCCGCACGGGCCTGCCCCCAAGATCACATGTTTCATTGCCATTTCCCTTTTAAAGCCACCTTAACGACTTAAAAGAGTATGCTTTTCACATGCTTCAAACAAGGAAATCAGTTGCCGCAACGCAACAAGGCAGCGGGACTTAAAACTCCTTGGAGACTTCTGCCAAGGCCCAATCGATCCATGGCGTGAGCAGTTTTAAATCAGATGCTTCCACCGTTGCCCCACACCAAATGCGCAAGCCCACAGGTGCTTCTTTATAAGCACCAATATCATAGGCGGCTTCTTGCTCATCGAGCAAAGCAACCACACGCTTTGCCGCCTTGGCTTGGTCTTCTTCGCTAAGGGCTACAAACCAATCCGCTGTAATTTTTAAACAGACAGACGTACTGGACCGTGTTTCAGCATTTTTGGCAAGAAACTCAACACCAGCGGTTTTTGCGACCCACTCCTGCATCACAGCCAGATTATCTTGCGAACGCTTGATCAAACCTGAAAGGCCGCCAAGGCTTTTAGCCCATTTTAATCCATCCAAGGCATCTTCCACACATAACATGGAGGGCGTGTTAATGGTCGCGCCCGTAAAGATACCTTCAATCAATTTTCCGCCCTTGGTCATGCGGAAAATTTTCGGCAAAGGCCAAGCAGGTGTATAGCTTTCCAGACGCTCCACCGCGCGTGGTGATAAGACCAACATGCCATGCGCACCTTCACCACCCATGACTTTTTGCCAGCTATAGGTCAGCACATCGACTTTTTCCCAAGGAATATCCATGGCAAAAACAGCCGAGGTCGCATCCACGATTGTCAGCCCTTCGCGCTGATCCTCAATCCAATCCCCATTTGGCACACGCACCCCTGATGTGGTGCCATTCCATGTAAAGACAACATCACGGCTGAAATCAACTTGGGCTAAATCCGGCAACTCTCCATAGGGCGCATCCAGCACACGCACGTCATTCAGCTTTAGCTGGTTTTGCACATCATTGACCCAGCCTTTACCAAAGCTTTCCCACGCCAGCATATCCACACCGCGCGCCCCAAGCAGCGACCAGAGCGACATTTCAACCGCGCCCGTATCAGAGGCCGGCACAATTGCCACCCGATAGTCCGCTGGAATGCCCAAAACGGCCTTGGTACGTTCAATCACCTCGCCAAGTTTTTCCTTACCGATCTTAGCGCGGTGGGAGCGACCAAGCGGCGCATCCTTTAGGGCAGATAAATCATAGCCGGGACGTTTTGAACATGGCCCGGAAGAAAAATTTGGATTATCCGGTTTTTGTGATGGTTTTGGCAGAGTTGTCATGAAAAAACGCCCTATTCAGCATAAACAGTCCTAATAACCCGTGCCTTATACCCAATTGAGCAAAAGCTGACAATAAATGAAAAATTGTAACCAAGGCCCGCCCGCTTTATTCTATCTGAAATAAAAAAAGACTGCCCTTGATCCCCAAAGGCAGCCTTTTCTTTATTTGTATCAAACGATGCTTTACGCAAACACACGATCAAAGATCACATCAACACGTTTTGTGTGATAGCTGATGGAATCTTCATCCAGAAGCGTTTTAAGCTGATCAACCGTCAAATGCTCTGTCAGACCTTCGTCTTTAGACAGGAAGAAGAACAAGCGGTTATCGTGGTTCTGTGCTTCTTTTTCCGTCTCATCCATCACAACTTCACCATCTGGGTTATCCGGGTCAATGCCGTAGGATTTCCACACACGCATAGCGTTGCGTTGCACGATACGGTAGCTGTCTTCACGCGAGACGTTATTTTGTGTCAAGAACAACAAAACGCGCTGTGCATCATGCACCCCACCGAAGTTATTCATGTGATCCAACATATTTTGTGGATAGACAACCAGTTTCTCAATGGTGCCTGCCAAACGGCCCAAAGCAAAATCAAGGGTCACTGTGGCATCAGGACCGATCATACGCTCAACAGAAGAGTGTGAGATATCACGCTCGTGCCACAAGGCAACATTTTCCAAAGCAGGTGTTACAGACATACGCACCGCACGGGCCAGACCTGTGAGGTTTTCAGTCAGGATCGGGTTGCGTTTGTGTGGCATCGCACTTGAGCCTTTTTGGCCCGGTGCGAAATATTCCTGTGCTTCACGCACCTCTGTGCGCTGCATATGGCGAATTTCAATGGCAATATTTTCCATTGAAGAGGCAATCATACCCAAAACGCAGAAATAGTTTGCATGGCGATCACGTGGGATCACTTGGGTAGAGATCGGCTCTGGGCTCAGGCCCATCTGTTCAGCCACATATTCTTCAACACGGGGGTCAACATTGGCAAATGTCCCAACCGCACCGGAAATGGCACAAGTGGCAATTTCTTCACGGGCATTGACCAGACGCTCACGGTTACGTTTCATCTCTGCATAAAAACGCGCAAACTTCAGACCCATGGTCACAGGCTCAGCATGAATACCGTGAGAGCGACCGATACAAACCATATATTTGGTTTCTTCAGCACGTGTTTTCAGCGCTGCGAGTAAACGGTCCATGTCTTTAAGCAGAAGGTCTGCGGCCTGCATCATCTGCACACCAAGACAGGTATCTAAAACGTCAGAAGAGGTCATGCCCTGGTGAACAAAGCGCGCTTCAGCACCAACATTTTCAGAAAGCTCTGTCAAAAACGCGATCACGTCGTGTTTGACTTCCATTTCGATCTCGTCAATGCGTGCGATACGTTCTGGCGTATATTCCTTGTTGCCTTTATCCCACACCACTTTGGCTGTGCCTTCAGGAACAACATTGAGCTCTTCCATTTTGGTCAAAGCGTGGGCTTCAATTTCAAACCAGATACGGAACTTGTTAGCTGGTTCCCAAATATCGGTCATTTCTTTGCGGGAATAACGCGGGATCATGGCACTCTCTTCTTTCTACAAATATGAAGGGGTAAACTTGCGCCTGCTTATGGCAGAAAAGAGTCACTTTTTAAAGAAAATTATGACTCTTTCCTTGGTAGAATGAACCAAATATAGCTCACAACCTGTAAAGCCAAGAACATACCAAAGGCCGCTTTATAGGCCTCTTGCGCATAAGCACCACTCTCTGCCACAGGCCAGAGGTTGATCACCCAGCCGCTCACAGATTGTAAAATAAAGATGGTGATAAAAACCAAAAGATTTATCGCCGTATTGACCCGTCCAGCCAAATGGGTGGGGAAATGTTGGGATAGGACAGCATATTGTAAAATGCCCGCTGTGCCAAAAAAGCTAAAGCCAATCCAGAAAAGTGGGTAGTCCACCGCCCATTCCATAATCACCGCCACCTGACAGCACATGAAGATAAACATACAGAGCCCGGCCACATGGGATGTTTTGATCCCCCGCCTGCCCAAGCGCTCACTCAACGCCCCAAGCCCCAAAAAGCCAACCACCATGGCAACGGCGAGCCAGAAAAGCGTATTGGCCACATCGCCTCTTTCCAAACCGGCAATATCGCGCTGCCACGGGCCAACCCACAGGCTTTGAATAGAAATAAAGGTGGCTTGGGACATCATGGTGATGGGGGCAATGCGCCAGAAAAAGGAACTGGTGAAAACTTCATACACACCAGCCAATTGCTCTTGCAGGGTGGTTTTATGTTCTGGTCGCTTAGTCGGCGGCACCAGCACAAAAACAACCAAGGCACAAACAAGTGTGAGAACTGCCAAACCCCAAAAACCACCACGCCAGCCAAATTCCTGCACCACAAGTTCAGTCGGTGCTGTGCCTGCAACCGCGCCCAACCCACCAGCCGCCATGATAAACCCATTAACGAGCGGCAGTTTCGATGCCTCATAAAAAACCGTAAAAGCCTTAAAAGACGCCATCAAACAAGCTGAAACCCCAAAGCCAATAAGCGCACGCCCGGCAATAAGTGTTGCACTATCTTGCGCCACAGCAAAAAGCACAGCCCCCATGGCGGCAAAGATCAATAAGGCGGCTTCAACAATGCGTGGACCATATTTATCCAGCAACACCCCTAAGGGGATTTGAAAAGCGGCAAAGGTGAGGAAATAAGACGCGGTCAACAAGCCCAACACATCCGGCCCCAAGCCCAAATCGGCGACCAAATCCGGTGCAATCACCGCATTGACCACCCGATAGAGGTAAGATAGGAAATAGCCAAAGGCAAAGGGGATAAACACCCGCATAACCATGGCAAGGGGGCTGTAAGTCACATTCTTCTCCACTTAACTTGCGAATAGTGACTATGAAGCCTCACCTAATAACTTTCAATCGCAACTAATACTTAGATGGTTTATGAGCAAACGCCCTAACCCGGTAGCCCATCAATGCGTGGCTTGATCAAAATTGGTGCATAAACAATGGCAAAGAGCAGAAAGCCCAGCACCCATAAGCCACCTGAGGCAATCACCCAGCTTTCGCCCATGGCAAAGGTGCGCATGGCAGTTGCCATAAAAACCAACATATAAGACAGTACCGTCAAAAGCGATGCCACCAATGGTCGGCCGGAATGGCCCAGTGCTGCGCGCGAGGCCACAGCCAAAATCAACAGACCAATCCCCCCTGTTGTGAGCGCATGAAGGGCTGAATTTGCATCTGACCAAAGGGAAAAATCCGTTAAAGCTTTTAGAGCAAAGCCAATGGGAAGCCAGATATAAGCCGCATGGAGCACCCAAACAATTGGGTTATCAAGGGTGTGCAAACTATGCCAGCCCAGCATGCGATAAAATAAAACCACTGCAGCAAGCCCAGCAACACTCCCGCTTAACAAGGAAGGTGCATCCAGCAGAGTTAACACAGCTGTTGCGAGGACCAGAATCACGGCTGTTAAATGGGTCCATTGCGGTGTGTGACAGGTGATTTCACTTTGGTATTTCAGCTTCAAGGCATTTTGTGTGAAGGCAGGGATCACACGCCCACTGATCAAAGTGGCAATGGCGACAATCACATAGACACCGGCGCGCACCGCCGTTGGCTCATCCCAAAAATGCCAGACCACATTACAAGCAAAGAAAGAAAACAAAATAACCCCAACAATATAGTTGCGCTTATTACCTGAGCCCACAAGCCGTCGGGTGATTTCAAGGGCGATCAAGGGCAGGTAGAGTAAGTCAAACCAGGCGAGAAAGAACAGTTCCTCATTGAGCTCTGCCAATGAAAACCCAATGCGCCCAAGCAGCCAGATTGCGGCAAGGAAAATGACTTTATTGCCTTGGAAGTTTTCCGTATTTGTCCATTTTGGCACCGCCGCCATGAGAAAACCGCTGATGGCCGCAGCACTAAACCCAAACACCATTTCATGACCATGCCAAAAGGAGGAGATTTCAAGTTGCCCCACATAGGCGGCAATCCACAGGCCAAGAAAGAGAACTGCCGAGAGGGCCGTAAACAGAAAGAACACCCGATGACCTGATGAAAAAAGCGCCGGGCCGTTATATGTTTTTACAGGCTCGCCAACATCTAAAAAGACACGTGTCATGGGATTTTCTCTTATTCTCTCTAATTCACCATATTTCGCTTGGTTATGGCTAGATTATCTCTCTGTTTCGTTGACTTTCGTCAACCCAGTTTACATACTGCGCCCACATACATCATTTTTTGAAGATAAATTAATCGGTCGCGCCATGAAAGCTACACTCATCCCTGTTACCCCTTTCGCCCAGAACTGTTCTCTTATCTGGTGTGAAGACACTATGAAAGGCTGCCTTGTAGACCCGGGCGGGGACGTGGCAACGATTCTTGAAGCGGTTAAAAACGAAGGGGTGACTTTAGAGAAAATTCTCTGCACCCACGGTCACCTTGATCATGTGGGCGGTGTTGCTGAACTGGCAAGCAACCATGACCTCCCCATTGAAGGCCCGCATAAAGATGATGATTTTTGGATTGACCAGTTGGCTGACCAATGCGTGCAATTTGGCTTTCCCGATACGGAAGACTTCACGCCGACTCGCTGGCTCAATGATGGTGATACGGTCAGCTTTGGCAATGTAACCCTGGAAGTATTGCACTGTCCGGGCCACACGCCGGGCCATGTGGTGTTTTTTGATCAAACATCACGGGTTGCCATTGTGGGTGATGTTCTTTTCCAAGGCTCCATCGGGCGCACGGATTTCCCCAAAGGCAATCATGACGATTTGATCAATGCCATTAAGACCAAACTCTTCCCCTTGGGTGATGATGTGGTCTTTATCCCCGGTCACGGCGGACTTTCCACCTTTGGTGATGAAAGACGCAGCAACCCGTTTTTACAATAGGCTTTGCAAGGATTGCGGGCCTTGTGCCTTTATCGCGCAAATGCGTTGCACGACCTTTTCGCCCTCAATGCCTTGTTCATAGGCCACGACTTGTAACTGGCCTTCAACCAGCTTAAGCAGCTCCCCCGGTTTTAACAGAAAATCGGGGCTGCGCGGGCGGCCAAACTGGTCATTGCCCAGACCAAATGTCTCATAAATCAACACGCCATCTTGTTTTAAGCTGGTGAGCATAGCGCCTAAATGGGCGCGATAGAGATAATTGGTCACCACAATGGCATCAAAGGAATCGGGGGCAAAGGGCCAGTCTTTGCCATCTTCCAAATCCATTTGCGTGATTTGTGCACCTGATTTACCTGATAGATCGCCCACGGCCTCAATATTCTTATCAACAAAGCGAACCTGATGGCCTGCCTTTAAAAACAAGCGCCCATGACGCCCGCCCCCACAGGCGAGGTCCAGCACAGATGCGCTTTCTTTCACAAGCGGTGCAAACCGTTCAACCCAACGCGATGCGAGCATTTTACCTACCTTAAAAAAACAAAACCCCGCAGATCATAAAGATGCGGGGTTAAAATACACGAAAAAAAGAAACGCTTGTTACTTCATGCCATAGACCGGAAAGCCCATCCAGCCCGTTGCGGCTTTCTTGGCAGGTTTCTCTTCAACAACTTCACTCTCGACTTCGGGCTCCGCAGATGCAGAAGGTGCCGCGTGGCTATCCACTTGGGCATCACATTCATCCATCATGTCCCATACCATTTGGGGGTCCATCGTGATCTCCTAGACGCTTTGTTTTTTTGGTCTTCGTTATCGTTGCTATTTTTGTAACCAAAATTATATGGCATTGCAACATATTTGTAAAAAATAGAGTCTTAAAACGAAATATTATTACAATCATCACTTTATATCAGAAGCTTAACACAAAGCTCACAAAATTGATATTAACCATTAGAAGTATGGCCTTACCCCCTCACTAACCCTTTATGCTTAGAGGATGGATGATGAGGCGACATTATAGGATTTTGCGCCAACCGTTTGCAGGGCAGTACAGTCCAACTATAAAGTCTACAGGGAATATTTTAATACTGATGGGATATAGGCAATAAAAAACCGAGCCATACAAAGGACTTGAAGAGTGGTAGCGGTGGCCGGAGTCGAACCGGCACGTCCGTAAGGACAAGGGATTTTGAATCCCTCACGTCTACCAATTCCATCACACCGCCTCGGTGTCCTTCATAGGCTCGGTTACCTCCTTGTAATTCCTGAACTCAAGGTTCGCAAGATGTTTTTTGCGAGCCTTGAAACTATACATCACGCTTAAGCGCACTATACGGAATTCAAGGAGTATAAATCGTTCAAAACAAAAGAGTTAAACGATCTTAAATTCTGTTTGGAGGGGATAAGCCCTCTCCCAATCCTTTGACGCTCACAAAGAGCTGTCTGAGTTGGTGAGCAGTCGTTTAGCACACACAAAATTAGGATGTAAAGTGCCTTTGACACATTTTTTTCATCTTTATCGCTCATAAACATTGTCTCAGAACGGCCCCTGCGTTAAATAGCCCTTCTAAACAGCGCGCAAAGAACAGGATCAATATGCACGTGTTACAACGACTTTATGACTGGACAATGGGACTTGCGGCACATCGCCATGCCCTTATGATTCTGGCTCTTATCTCTTTTGCCGAAAGCTCTTTCTTTCCCATTCCCCCAGACATTCTTTTGATCCCCATGGTCTTGGCAGCAAGAGATCAGGCGTGGAAAATCGCTTTTGTCTGCACGCTCTCTTCTGTTTTAGGGGGAATCGCAGGCTATGGCATTGGCTATGGCTTCTTTGAGGCCCTTGGTCAACCTGTCTTGGAATTCTACCATGCGGTTGAGAAATTCGATGCGGTGAAAGAACTTTATAACGAACATGGTGTGCTTATCGTCTTTTCTGCGGGCTTCTCCCCCATTCCTTATAAGCTCTTTACCATTGCCAGTGGCGTCACCCAGATGGATGTAACCTCCTTTGCCCTGACCTCACTCGTTGGGCGGGGTTTGCGCTTTTTCCTTGTCGCAGCCCTCTTGTGGAAATTTGGTGAGCCAATTCGTGAATTTATCGAAAAGCACTTAGGCAAACTTACGCTTATTTTCGTCCTGCTGCTAGCAGGTGGTTTTGCTCTCATTAAGTTATGGCACTGATATGACTTACCTGATTGAACGGATCTCCCAAAACCCGAAACTGCCCGGCCTGTTTATCTTTATTGTCTGCCTGATCGCCCTTGGCACTGCCTTCTTTGTGGAATACGGCCTTGGTATTGATCCCTGCATTTTATGCCTTTATCAGCGTATCCCTTATGTGGCGGCGGGCCTGTTTGCCTTATTTGCCATCGTTTCCAAACCCGGTGGTTTTACCCAGCAGGCAGCGCTTCTTGGATGTGCTATTGCCTTTATGAGCGGGGCCTCCATCGCTTTTTATCATTTTGGCGTGGAAGAACAATGGTGGGCGGCTAGCTGTAGCGGGGCGCAAGACCTTAATATGAGCCTTGATGACCTCAAAGCCTCCATCATGGCAGAACCCTTGAAACCATGTGATAGCAAGGATTGGGTCATGCTAGGCCTGTCTGTCACGGTTTATAATACGCTGGGCAGCCTATTTTTGGCACTAAGCAGCTTTACGAGCCTGCTGATCATCCGTAAACTAAAAGAACATTCCCGCTAAGACGTAAGTTGAGAAGCAACATGACAAGCCCTAAAGGACATATGCCCGGTGACCTCAACCATGAGGAAATGATTGACCGTATGGTTCGCGTGGACCAAGCCGGTGAATATGGGGCTGTTCGCATTTATAAAGGACAGATAGCTGTTTTAGGGCGCGGGGATAAAAAAGAACTCCTCCAACATATGTTGGAACAAGAAGAAGTCCATCTGGATACCTTTAATAAAATGGCCGCCAAACGGCGTGTGCGCCCCACCATCTTGACCCCCATCTGGCACGCGGCTGGCTTTGCCTTAGGTGCCGGCACCGCCCTTTTAGGGGAAAAAGCCGCAATGGCCTGTACGGTGGCGGTTGAAGAAACCATTGATGGACATTACGCCGATCAAATTAAAGAATTAGGCGATTCGGAGCCTGGTTTAAAAGAAACTTTTGAAAAATTCCGTGAAGAAGAGCTTGAACACCGCGATATCGGTTATGAACATGGCGCACAAGACGCGCCGGGCTATTCAATCCTGAGTAAAGCGATCAAAACTGGCTCCAAATTCGCCATTTGGGTGTCTGAACGGTTCTAAAGGTCTATTTTTTCTCGTACTTTTTTGACCTATGTAAATCCACATTGCAGCTATTTGCGTTATTTATGATATATTGATGATAAATAACATTAAAATGTCGTACTGCCGTGCTAGATCGTTTTATACAGTTTGAAAGTCAAAATTTGCTCACTGAGTCCGTGATAAACGGAAGCTATGATGCAAAGCTTGTCCTAACCTCCCTCACTTTGGCGGTGCTGGCAGCTTATGCCACTTTTGGCATTTCAAAACGTATTCAAGTTACCGATAATCCCAATAGTCGACTGGTCTGGTATTTAGCAGGCTCCATTGTCATGGGCGGCGGTGTCTGGTCCATGCATTTTGTCGGCATGCTGGCCTTTCATATGGATGTCAGGGTGGCTTATGACACCACCTTAACAATCCTGTCCATCATCCCTGCCATTATCGCAAGCTTTGTCACCCTTTGGTCGATCAGCCGTGAAAAATTCAATGTCTCGCGCTTGCTCTGTTGTGGGGTGATCATGGGGGCAGGCATTGGTTTGATGCATTATATGGGCATGGCGGCTATGTTGATGGATGCCGCCATATATTATGACCCATGGCTTTTTGCAGCCTCCATCGTGACGGCTGTGGTATTGGCTATTGTGTCCCTGTCCTCCCATATCTTTCTTGAAAAATCGACGGTTTGTAACCTTGCGAAACACCGCACCATTGTAAGCGCCCTTTTCATGGGATTTGCGGTTTCCGGCATGCATTATGTTGCCATGTCTGCTGCGCATTTTTATCCTGATGTGTGTGATGTCCCCATTGAAGAGGCCATGGATGCAACCTTGCTGGGTGTGATTGTCTCACTGGGCTCTCTCATGCTGACCTCACTGGCCATAGCCTCCACACTGGCGGGCTATTATTTCCAGTCCATGACCAAACTTAATGCAGAAACCGAGCGCCTTAAAGAAATGAGGCTACAACAGATCAAGCTTTCCCAAGCTATGGAACAAAGCCCCTATTCCATTATGATCACAGCCCTGAACGGCACGATTGAATATGTAAACCCGAGCTTTCAAAGCCTGACAGGATACACTCTAGACGAAATCATCGGGCGCAGCCCCAAATTCCTGCAAACGGGAAAAACAAAACCTGAAGAATATAAAGCCCTTTGGGAAACCCTACTTGCAGGAAACGATTGGCATGGCGAATTTCATAATAAGAAAAAAGACGGCTCCCTTTTTTGGGAAAGCGCCTTTATCAGCCCGGTCAAAGACGATGAGGGCGAGACAATTAATTTTATCGCCATTAAAGAAGATATTACAGATAAGAAAAAAACCGAAGAAGAACTAAAGGCAGCCGTTGCCCTTGCCAAAAGAACCGCTGAAGAAGAAAGTCTGTTGGAAAAACTCCTTCAGTTGACCGTCACCGAGCTTTCCACAAAAGACTATCTCCATCAGTCTTTAGATATCCTGCTCGAAGACATGCCGCTGTTTCGCATTCAACAAAAAGGCGTGGTCTTTTTAGCTGATGAAGAAACAGAGACCTTAAATATGGTCTATGCCAAAGGGGTCAATGAAGATTTAAAAAGCATCTGTAATACGGTGAGCTATGGCACCTGCCTGTGCGGTAAAGTGGCCAACCAGAAAAAAGAAATGATCAGCACCCATGTGGATGACGACCATGATAACCATCCCAAAGGGATGAAAGATCATGGGCATTTCACCATGCCTTTGATGGAACAGGATAAATTGTTGGGGGTGTTGACCATGTATCTCCACCCCGGGGTTGGCGTTGATGAGCATGACACCAACTTCCTGCTTCGCATCGGCGATGTTCTCAGCATCGGTATTGAGCGCCGCCAAGCTCAAAAAGAACTGGTCAGTGCCAAAAATGCGGCTGAAAATGCAGCCGATGCCAAGGCCCAGTTCCTCGCCACCATGAGCCATGAAATCCGCACGCCGCTAAATGGCATTATCGGCATGACAGGTTTGTTAATGGATACGGATTTAAATCCAGAACAACATGCCATCACCCATACAATCCACGAGTCTGGTGATATCTTACTGAACGTTATCAACGATATCTTAGATTTCTCAAAGCTTGATGCGGGCCATATGGAAATTGAGAAAATCCCGTTTAACTTAACCGACCTGTGTAACAGCATTTGTCGCATGATGGATTTTAAGGCCAAAGAAGCCAAAACCACGATTGAGCGTGATTATGAGGAATCTCCTAATATTTACCTCAGTGATAGCGGGCGTATTTCTCAGGTGCTGGTCAATTTAATGGGCAATGCGGTGAAATTTGCACCACAAGGTCAAATTGCCTTGAAAGTATTCCCAACGGGCCAAGGAAATACCATGCGCTTTGAGGTGCATGATAACGGCATTGGTATTGCAGCTGAAAAACAGCTCCATCTTTTTGATAGCTTTACTCAAGTTGATGCCTCAACGTCGCGCAAATATGGCGGTACAGGCCTTGGGCTCGCCATTTGTAAAAAGCTCACCAACGCCCTTGAAGGCACCATTGGGGTCAACAGCCAAGAGGGTGAAGGCAGTGTCTTTTGGTTTGAGGTCCCGCTTGAGCTTCATTCTTCAAAAGCCATTGCCCATAAAAAAGAAACCGAACCCCAAAAGATCATGCGTTCCTTCCATATTTTAGTGGCAGAAGACAACATCATTAATCAGAAGGTGGCGAAAGGCTATCTTGAAAAACTCGGTCATAAAGTTGACCTTGCCAATGATGGTAAAGAGGCCGTTTCACAGTATCAACAAACGACATATGACCTGATCTTGATGGATATGCAAATGCCGGAAATGGATGGTATTGAAGCCACCCAATCCATTCGCAAACTAAACCTTTACGAAAACGAAACCCCCATCGTGGCACTCACCGCCAATGCGACAAAACATGATGAGGAAAATTGCCTTAAAGCTGGCATGAACGGTTTTATTTCCAAACCCATGACCGTTGCAAAGCTGGAAGAAACTCTCATTGGGTTGATGAAATAAAAAAACCCCCTTGCACCTGGGAGGAAGCACAAAGGGATTTTTCGGGGACGTCTTTTGTTTCAAAGATAAAACAACAGGTCTTGGGAGGTTTACCTGTGTTTTATTTAAGAATGAGCCAGTTTAGAGCTGCCTGAGACATTCAAATGTAACTGTTTAGAGACCCAGCTGCGCAATGTAGAAAAGAAGGTCCATGTCGCTTCAGAACGCAGAACATGTGCACGTGCCATGGCCTTGTCGATATCTTGCTGCGTCAAAGGCTGAGCTTCTAAAATCATATAATCTTGCATAGGTCTTCTCCTAAAGTGTTTTTCTTGGATTGTTTATTTCCTTGAAGAAGAAGATATTTCTTTTCCATAAAAATGATAATATAGTATATTTTCACATCACTTGTGAATTTTAGGCACAGATAAGGTCCCCGCCCATGAGCAAAGAAAGCCAAATGTATATTTTTGCTCAGGCCGTAAAGGACGGTAGTTTCTCTGCTGCGGCCCGCCACCTTCACCTCACCCCCTCAGCCATTAGCAAACAAATCAGCGCACTTGAAGACCGCCTTGGCGTGCGTCTTTTAAACCGCACCACACGCAAACTTAACCTGACAGAAGCTGGTGCGCGTTATCTGGATCATTGCCAGCGTATCCTGTCTGAAATTGAAAATGCGGAAAGTGAAGTCGGCGGCATGCGCGATGCGCCAAAAGGGACCTTGCGGGTTAATGCCCCAGTTGTGATGGGGGCCAGACGTATCGCCCCCTTACTGGTTGAATTTCGCGAACGCTATCCTGAGATTAATGTGGAGATGAACCTGACTGATACCCGCGTGGATTTAATGGATACAAATGATGATGTGGCCTTGCGCATTGGCGAGGAGCTTTATGATTCCACCATGATAGCACGCAAAATCTGTAAATTGCGCCGCATTGTCTATACCTCCCCGCTTTATATTGAAAAATATGGCGAGCCCCAAGCACCCCAAGAGCTGCTTGATCACAACTGCATTACATATAACGAGCCTGCCTATCTCAATGACTGGCCCTTTATAAATTGCCCGGGGCAAAAAATTTATAAGGTGAAAGGCAGCTTCGTCAGCAACAATGGTGAGGCCCACCATTATGCCGCCTTACAAGGCCTTGGCATTGCCCGCCTTGCCACATTATTAGCGGGTGAAAAACTTAAAAATGGGGAGTTAGTTGAAATTTTGCGCGATTTTGAGCCGCCTTCGCGTGTGTTTTTCTGGGCGCTCTACCCACAAAATCGCTATGTTACGCCCAAACTTCGTGTCTTTATAGATTACCTGCTTGAAAAGCTCAGTCCAATACCACCATGGGACCAATATCAATGATGGATATCACCCAATCCCCCTCGCCAAATTTTGATGACCGCCCTATTGATCTACCTATCGATATGCTGATTCTGCATTACACAGGCATGAAAACAGGCGCCAAAGCGCTTGAGCGTATGTGTGATCCTGCTGCTGAAGTCAGTGCGCATTATATGGTGGAAGAAGACGGCTCGATCTTTCAACTGGTTAGCGAGGATAAACGCGCTTGGCACGCTGGTGTGGCTTTTTGGCGTGGACATACAAACATCAATGCGCGCTCAATTGGCATTGAGATTGTGAATCCCGGTCATGAATGGGGATACCGCCCTTTTCCTGAGGCGCAAATCATGGCTGTTATTACGCTTTGCAAAAGTATCCTTTCGCGCCACATGATTGAGCCACGCAATATCATCGGCCATAGTGATGTGGCCCCCACACGCAAGATGGACCCGGGCGAACTCTTTCCCTGGGAGTTGCTTGCCCATGAAGGCATCGGCATTGGTGAATTTGAAGGTGAAGCCAGCCAAGAAACACTTGCTGAATTTGGCTATGACATCACAGATTGGCAAGCAGCCTTAACAGCCTTTAATCGCCATTTTCGCCCTGAAAACCTTCTTAAAGCTTGACCCTCAGTATAATCGGCCTTAAGTCAAACCTGTCAGGTGGTTGGATGATCGCTCTTTTGCTGGTAACGGCTTGAGGGAGGAAAGTCCGGGCTTCATGGATATACGGTGCCGGATAACGTCCGGCGAGGGTGACCTTAGGGAAAGTGCCACAGAAAGCAAACCTCCACACAAGCTTCGGCGTAACGTGTGGTAAGGGTGAAAGGGTGCGGTAAGAGCGCACCGCCCGCCTAGCAATAGGAGGGGCACGGTAAACCCCACCGGGAGCAAGACCGAATAGGGATGGACGGCGGATTAAACGGGCCGCAGATGTATATTCACATCACGCATCCGGGTGTGTCGCGCGAGGCATTTGGCAACAAATGTCCCAGACGAATGATCATCTATCCTGCTTTTGCAGGGGGACAGAACCCGGCTTACAGACCACCTGACTTAATTTCTTTTATAAATTTATTGGAAATCTTGATGCATTTATCTCAAAATGTGTTTTAAATAGCTCTTAACAAACATGAAAACATCGAGATAGACCGAAAATATGTTTCCAACGAATATCGGCAATCAGCTTTTTCTTAATATCCAAGGTCAAGGCCCAGCCCTGATCCTGCTGCACAGCTGGTGCGGTTCTCACTTGGAATGGGCAAAACTCATGCCCGAACTTTCAAAACACTTTACGGTTTATGCATGGGATGCACGTGGGCACGGTCGCTCACAACTCACCTCAAAGCCGCCCTACACGCTGGAGCATTTGGCAGATGACCTCAATGATCTCATCAGCGAAAACAATCTGGTAAAACCCATGATCGTCGGCCATTCCATGGGCGCCTTTATCATGTGGAAGTATCTGGAAAAATACGGTCAGGATAATGTTTCCAAAATCGGCATCATTGACCAGACGCCAAAACTGGTCACCGATGACACATGGGAATATGGTATTTACGGGCGCTTTAACGAGCGCGACAACCGTATTTTCATGTTTTCCATGCAGGAAGATTTTTCAGAATGCGTGCTTAAACTCGCCGCTTTTGGTCATAACCATGCCACACGTAAAAAATATGCCGAAGATACCAAAGGCATTAAGGCGACACGTAACCTCTTAAAAGCCTACGACCCAAAGCCGCTAATCGAGATTTGGAAAGAGCTTACTGAATCTGATTTTCGCACGCTGCTCACTGAGCTTAAAATCCCCACCCTGCTAATCTATGGGGAAAAGAGCAATTATTACGGCAAATCAACAGCTGAATTTGTCCATAATTCCATTGGCGATAGTACGCTCCATTTATATGAAGATGCGGACCATTCCCCGCACCTCAAACAGCCGGAACGTTTCATTCAGGATTTACTGGAATTCTCCAAGAAATAAAACGCACACCATTCCCGAACTTACTCAGGAATGGTGTTTTGCTTTTCTTATTGCGCTGTCCAGCCGCCATCCAATGTCAGGGTTGTGCCTGTCATCTGACTTGCCGCATCTGAACAAAGATAAACCGCCGTATCGCCAAGCTGCTTGGGTGTGACAAACTCTTTTGAGGGTTGTTTTTCAGACAAAAGATCTTTTGCCTCTTCTTCAACCGTGCGTCCTGATTTATCAGCGCGCATTACAATTTGGTCTTCCACAAGCGGCGTGCGCACCCAGCCCGGGCAAATCGTATTGGCCGTAATACCTGTTTCAGCCGTTTCCAAAGCGCAGACCTTGGTTAGACCGATCAAGCCATGTTTGCTCGCCACATAGGCCGATTTATTCACCGAAGCCACCTGCCCATGAGCAGATGAGACATTGATCACACGGCCCCAATTCTTCGCCTTCATATCAGGCAAAGCCAAACGCATCACATGAAAAGCGGCGCTTAGGTTAAGGGAAAGCAGTAGGTCCCATTTTTCAGGGTCAAAATCTTCAATGGGTGAAACATGCTGCATACCGGCATTATTCACCACAATATCAACACTACCAAATTCCTGCTTGGTATTACTCATCATGGTTTCAATATGGTCAAGCTTCGAGAGGTCAGCGGCTTGGAACAGCACTTTGCCCGAACCCAACTTATCTAGGTCCGCACAGATTTTATCTGTCTGTTCTGTCTGCTTGCGCCCATTAATGACCACATTACAATTTTGCTCACACAATGATGTGGCAATGCCCAAACCGATCCCGCTTGTTGAACCCGTTACAATTGCTGTCTTACCTGAAAGCATAGATACTTTCTCCCACTCTTGATTTTGTTTGATAGTCGAACATTTAATCCAAGAGGTCAAGGCAAGAAATAACTTCCTATCTTGAGAAAATAGAATCCATGCAAAGGCTTCATTTCTTCAGCTTAAAATGAGTTGCTCGCTCCTACTTCTCCCGCTCATAAAAAGGACAGCTTTAAACCCAAGCTCTCGAGCTTCTTTTTTCTAATACTTTTGCCACTTTTTGAGCAAACCATAAGAAACCTTTGATCTCGTTCACTTTTTCTAAAGGTTATACATATAAGCAGGAATGCCTGCGCCCATATATAGTGCTAATATAATTTCTTTACCCTAGATATTGTTTTAAGCCTTCCTATAGCCCCTTATTTTCTGCGGCTTTTCCCATCATTTTGCGTTGACCTCCCATTAAATCCCATGGTATCCCATATTATCCCATCGAATAATAGGGTCAGCCCATCCGTTAACAATGGTCTTTCCCGCACAACCTCGGTTTCTAACCGATAAGCGCAGTATTTTTCAATGGGAATGGTTTGGAACTCTTATTAGATATAGGCATAAGCCACCATGGCACTGTTTGTCGGAAGGCATCTAAATAAAATAGATAAAAAGGGGCGCACTTCCGTTCCTAAGCCTTTCCGCGCGTCTTTTGAGACCCAATCTTTTCGCGGGATGTATGCCTACCCATCCTTTAAATTCCCCGCGATTGCCGCTTGCGGCGAAGAGTTCATGACCCTTTTATCTGACAGCCTGACTGCTGAAACCGACTTTTTCTCTGATGATCAAGACGATTTAGCAGCTGTTATTTTAGAAAACGCCAACCAGCTTTCTTTTGATACGGAAGGCCGTGTGATTATCCCTCAAGAGCTTCTTGAACATGCCGGTATTACAGACCAAGCCCTGTTTGTCGGGCGGGGGCGCGAGATTTTCATTTGGGAACCAAATGCTTATGAAGCCCATGCTAAAGAAGCCTTCAGCCGTGCAAAAGCAGCCAAACGCACTTTAAAGATAAAAGTAAAGGGAGATGAAACATGAGTGGTCACATCCCTGTCCTTTTAAAAGAAATTGTTGAAGCCGTGGCCCCTCAAGATGATGACATCATCATTGATGGCACTTTTGGTGGTGGCGGCTACACCAAAGCCATACTGGACGGTGCACGTTGCCGGGTCTTTGGCATTGATCGCGACCCCGATGCAATTGAGCGGGGAAAAGCCTTATCCAAAACGCTGGATAACCGGCTGGAAATGTTTGAGGGCTGCTATGGCGACATGGCGGCCCTTGTGAATCAAAAGGTGAACGCCGTCGTTCTGGATATAGGAGTCTCTTCCTTTCAGATCGATGAGGCTGATCGCGGTTTTTCATTTCGCGAAGATGGCCCCCTTGATATGCGCATGGCCCAAAGCGGGGAAAGCGCAGCCGACGTGGTGAATACTTACGAAGAAAAAGAACTCGCTGACATCATTTATAAATATGGTGAAGAGCGTCATTCGCGCCGCGTGGCAAAAGCCATTGTTGAAGCGCGCCGTGAAGAAAAAATCACCACCACAGGCCAATTGGCAAAAATTGTGCGCTCTGTTGTGTGGCAAGCCAAAGACAAGATTGATCCCGCTACACGCACTTTTCAAGGTTTGCGCATTTATGTAAATGATGAATTAGGTGAGTTGATGCGTGGCTTGGCAGCTGCTGAAGAGCTGCTTTTGCCCGGTGGTCGTCTGGTTGTGGTGACCTTCCATTCCTTGGAAGATCGCATTGTGAAAAAATTCTTCAAAGAGCGCAGTGGCGGTAATGCACGCACCAACCGTTACATGCCTGATGGCGGTGATACGGGCCCGCAAGCAACCTTTAAAATCATCAACCGCAAACCGGTTGCACCAAGTGAGGAAGAATGCCGTGAAAACCCACGCGCACGCTCTTCAAAACTGCGCGCGGGCTTGCGCACAGAAGCGCCAACTTGGACAGGAGAGGCCGCATGACACGTTTGACCATCGCCCTTACTGTCGTTTTAGCCATTGTTCTTTCCATTGGTGTCTTTCGCATCACTTATCAGGTCGATGCCTTGGAAAAAGAGCTACGCGCCCTTAACAAAGAGATTTTGCAAGAACAAGAAACCATCCATATCTTAAAAGCGGAATGGAGCTACCTAAACGATCCAAGCCGCTTGGAAGACCTTGCTAAGCGCTACCTCGGGCTTGAGGAAATGCGCGGTGAGCAACTCATCAATATGGATATGTTTGATAAGCAGGTTCTAACGCCTGATCCTAAAGTTCAACCGACAAAGGTGGAGCGATAGCACATGGAACTTAGGGGGGCTAGGGTCAAGCAACTGCGCAATAAACGCGCTATTGATACAGGGCATAACCGCACGCTTGTTGCTGGTGCGATTTTTGCTGTGCTGTTTGTTGTTTTGGCAGGTCGCGTGGTTGACCTTTCTCTGCTTAGTGGTCATCAAGAACCCAAGCTGGTTCACAGCCCTGAAAGTGAAAATGTCGATGCGGTGCGCGCAAATATCGTTGATCGCAACGGTGTTTTAATCGCCACTTCTTTACCCACAGACTCCCTGATTGTGGATTCAAAAGCCTTTTTAAATGCGGGAGAAGACCCAACAGAAGCCGCTATCAAACTTGCCCGTATCTTACCAGAACTCAGCATCGGCAAGACCGTTAAAAAGCTAAACTCAGGTAAGCGTTTTGATTATCTGGTACGCACCTTAACGCCTAACCAGAAACACCAAGTCAACCAGCTTGGCATTCCCGGTCTAGATTACCAGCGCGAAGAACGTCGCACCTATCCACACGGCCCGACAATGGCCCATGTTCTTGGTTTTACTGATGTGGATGGTCGCGGCATTTCAGGAATTGAAAAAAGCTTTAACCATCAACTGACAAGCCCGGGCGGCACGTTAGACCTTGCTATTGATGTGCGTGTCCAATCGGTGATGCGCAATGCCTTGCAAGATGCCATTGATGAATTTAAAGCCATCGGCGGGGCCGGTGTGGTTATGGACATTCAAACAGGGGAGCTTCTCTCGCTCGTCTCTTTGCCAGACTTTGACCCCAACAACACCAGTTCATTAAAAGATAACACCAGCTTTAACCGCGCCACAAAAGGCGTTTATGAAATGGGCTCCATCTTCAAGCTGTTTAACACAGCCATGGCCCTTGATAGCGGTGTGGTTAATCTAAAAGATAGCTTTGATGCGACCAAGCCGTTAAAAATCGGTCGCTTCCAAATTCGGGACTTCCATGCCAAAAACCGTCATTTAAGCGTCCCTGAAATTCTGGTTTTCTCTTCCAATATCGGCTCAGCCCAAATTGCCGTACAAGCTGGCACGCGCCTACAACGTGATTATCTTGGGCGTTTCGGCCTGCTCAATGCGTCTTCACTGGAAATCCCTGAAGTGGGCGCACCGCTTTATCCCGCCACATGGCGCAAGGCCAACACCATGACCATTGCTTATGGTCACGGCATTGCCATTACCCCGCTGCAACTCACCAGTGCAGTGGGCGCGGTTGCCAATGGTGGCTTGTTACATCAACCGACATTGTTAAAGCTGGAAAATGAGGAAGACCGCATTGAGGGCCAGCGCGTAATTTCTAAAGCGACCTCAGATCAGATGCGCAAACTCATGCGTCTTGTGGTCTTGCAAGGCTCCGGTAAAAAAGCCAATTCTAAATTCTATCGTGTAGGCGGAAAAACGGGCACAGCGGATAAGCAACAAAACGGCACCTATAACCGCCGTTCGCGCATTTCATCCTTTGCCGCTGTTTTCCCGATGGAAAATCCAAAATATGCCGTACTTGCCATGGTGGATGAACCCGTTGGCAATAAAAAGACATTTGGTTATGCCACTGCGGGCTGGGTTGCAGCCCCTGTTATTAAAAAAGTTGTAGACCGCATTGGCCCCATGCTTGGCCTGCAACCCTCAAACGTTGATGAGGAAGCCTATAAACCCGGCGACCCTCTCTTTATTCGTGTGAAAGGATAAAGACATGGTCATGCTTGATAACCTCATCCCTGAACTTGAAGAGAATATGGAAATCACCGGTATCACGGTTGATTCCAGAAAAGTAAAACCCGGCTTTCTTTTTGCTGCCCTTCCCGGTTCCAACGTTGATGGACGCAGCTTTATTCCACAGGCCGTTGAAAATGGCGCCCGTGTGGTTCTGGTAAACCGGGACGACGGTGAGATGGAAGCCATTGAGGGCGTTATTTTTGTTTATGATAAAAACCCGCGCCTGCGCTTTGCAGATATCGCGGCGAGTTTTTATGAAAAACAACCCAGAATGACCGCGGCAATTACAGGTACAAATGGCAAAAGTTCTTGTGTGACTTTTGTGCGCCAGATGTGGTCTATGCTGGGTGAGCAAGCCGCCAGTATCGGCACCCTTGGCATCACGGCACCCGGGCTTGATATTTCAGGTGGCTTAACCACACCTGATCCGGCAGGCCTGCATGAACGCCTTGATGAAATTGCAAAACTCGGCGTCACCCATCTGGCTATGGAAGCCTCAAGCCATGGGCTTGATCAGTTCCGCATGGATGGGGTGAATGTACGCATTGCCGCCTTTACTAACCTCAGCCGTGACCATCTGGATTACCATGGCGATATGGCAAGCTATTTGGCAGCGAAAAAACGTCTTTTCAGCGAGCTATTGCGCCCGGGTGGCAAGGCTGTTTTAAATGCAGATGCGCCAGAGTTTGATGAGCTGGTTGACGAACTGGACGGCTATAGCCAAAAAGTCATTTCCTATGGCAAAAAAGGCGAAACCATCTGTTTAAAAGAGGCCACCCCTTGCCCTGAGGGTCAAAAACTCAGCCTTGAAATTGACGGTGAGACCTACACCCTCACCTTGCCACTGGCAGGATATTTTCAAGCTGAAAACGCGCTTTGTTCACTCGGCGTTGTGATGGCTTCAGGCGCAAATGCCGCTGATTGTGTGCCTTTGCTTGAAAAGCTTGAAGGCGTGCCCGGTCGCATGGAATTGATCGGCAAGGGCGTCTATGTAGATTATGCCCACACACCGGATGCCCTTCAAACGGTCCTAAAAGCACTGCGCCCCCATACGGATGGTAAACTGTGTGTTGTCTTTGGCTGTGGTGGCGATCGTGATCGTGGGAAGCGCCCTGAAATGGGTCGCATTGCCACTGAAAATGCCGATATCATTTATGTCACAGACGACAACCCGCGTGGCGAAGATGCCGCCAGCATTCGTGCTGAGATCATGCCTGCTTGCCCAACGGCCCATGAAATTGGTGATCGCAAAGACGCCATTAGCCAAGCCATTGCCAATTTAAATGAAGGCGATGTTCTTTTAATCGCGGGTAAAGGCCATGAAACGGGCCAGATCGTTGGTGATAAAGTGCTTCCTTTTGATGACCGTGCGCTTGCAAAGGAGGTCATAAATGGCTGATATCCTTTGGACAGCACAAGAAGCCGCCCTTGCAACAGATGGTACGCCTTTTGGCGATTGGGAATGTACAGGCATTTCAATTGATAGTCGCAACATTGAAAAAGGCGATCTATTTATTGCCCTTAAAGGTCCAAGCTTTGATGGTCATAAGTTCGTGCGCAATGCCCTTAAAGCAGGTGCAGCAGCCGCAATCGTTTCGCAAGTCCCAAATGATTGCCGTGAAGACGAGAATCTCCTACTGGTAAAAGACACCACAAAGGCCTTAGAAGATTTAGGCTATGTGGCACGTTCCAGAAGCGATGCAAAAATTGTTGCTGTCACAGGCAGTGTCGGCAAAACAGGCGTGAAAGAAGCCCTTGCCAGCGTGCTTTCCAAACAAGGTAAAACCCATGCGACCCTTGGCAATTTAAACAACCATTTCGGCCTGCCGCTTACCTTGGCCCGAATGGCGCGCGATTGTGATTTCGCCGTTTTGGAACTGGGCATGAACCACGCAGGTGAACTCAGCGTTCTTTCTGAAATGGCTGAACCCGATGTTGCCGTCATTACAACGATTGCACCCGCTCATCTGGAAAATTTCAAATCCATTGCTGATATTGCCGATGCGAAATGCGAAATTTTCACAGGCCTTAAAAAAGGCGGTTGTGCAGTCATTAATGCAGACAACGAATTTCATTCCCGCATGATGCAGTCCTCTATTAAACATGGCGCAGGCAACATTTATTCCTTTGGTCAGGACCATGGTGATTTCACCGTGATTAAAGCAGAGAAAAACCAAAATGGAAGCGGCACGCATATTAAAGCGGACCTTCATGGCAAGCTGATTGATTACACCATTGCCCATGATGGCACCCATTGGGTATCTAACAGCCTCGCTGTACTGGCAAGTGTTTGCGCCCTTGATGGGGATATTGAAAAGGCCGCCCATGATCTGGCCCACCTCACCCAACTGAAAGGGCGCGGCGCAGTTCATAATGTTGATTTATCCGGTGGTTCCATCCGCATTATTGATGAAAGTTATAATGCAAATGATGCCTCCATGCGCGCAGCCCTTGATGTGCTTTCCCATCAAGAAGGTCGCCGCATCGCTGTGCTTGGCGACATGTTAGAACTCGGCCCTGATGAAATTGCGATCCACCATGGGCTGATTGATGCCTGTGAAAACATTGATCTGGTTTTCACCTGTGGCCCCTTGATGAAACATTTACATGATGCGCTTGCCCAAAATAAACGCGGCGCTCATGCCACAAGTGCCGATCACCTTGCCCCGCTGGTTCTTCAAGCTGTCCAGCCCGGTGATGTGATCAGTATTAAAAGTTCGCGCGGCTCTCGCACCGATCTGGTGCTTGATGCTTTGCTAGATTTGCAACCCAATAGGACTTGAGAAGAAAGAGACTTAAACACATGCTATATCACCTCCTCTTTCCTTTGGCCGATCAAATTCCGGTCTTTAACCTGTTTCGCTATCTGACATTCAGAACAGGCGGTGCGGTTATGACAGCAATGATTATTGCTTTTATCATCGGTCCAAAAATGATCCATTGGTTGCGTCAATGGCAGGGCCAAGGCCAGCCGATTCGTGATGATGGGCCAGAAAGCCACCTTAAAAAACAAGGCACACCCACCATGGGCGGGATCATGATCCTGTCTTCCATGTCGATTTCTGTTTTATTATGGGCTGACCTGTCCAACCCTTATATCTGGTCGGTGATGCTGGTGACATTGGGCTATGGGCTTATTGGTTTTGCCGATGATTACCTTAAAGTTTCAAAGAAAAACACCAAGGGCCTGCCCGGTAAAATGAAGCTTTTAGGCCAGCTTGTCTTTGCCGGCATTGCTTCTGTCATCATTGCAAGTGTTCAACCTGAAACACTCAACACCCATCTGGCTTTGCCATTTTTTAAAGATGTGTTGCTTAATTTTGGTTGGTTCTTCCCTGTTTTTGCCATCGTCGTGATGATCGGTTCTTCCAATGCGGTCAACCTAACAGACGGGCTTGACGGTTTGGCAACGGTTCCGGTGATTATTGCCACGGGCGTTTTTGCCATTATCTCTTATCTGGTGGGTCACTTCGTTTTCTCAAGCTATCTGCAAATCCATCACGTGCCGGGTGCAGGTGAGCTTGCCATCATTTGCGCGGCTGTCATTGGCGGTTGTATCGGCTTTCTCTGGTTTAATGCCCCGCCTGCCATGGTGTTTATGGGCGATACGGGCTCACTTGCCCTTGGGGGCACCCTTGGGTCCATCGCCGTTGTGGTTAAACACGAATTGGTCCTCGCCATCGTGGGCGGCCTGTTTGTTTTAGAAACCGTTTCAGTCATTGTTCAGGTGGCCTCCTTCAAACTCACGGGCAAGCGCGTCTTTAAGATGGCGCCGCTACATCACCATTATGAAAAAAAGGGCTGGCAAGAACCCACCATTGTTATTCGTTTTTGGATTATCGCTTTGATTTTGGGCCTCATTGGCCTTGCCACATTGAAGCTGCGTTAAGGAAGTAACTCACGTGATCATTCCCACCACATATAAAGGCAAAACTGTTGCTGTTTTAGGGCTTGGTAAATCCGGCCTTTCAGCCATGCGCGCGCTTAAAGAAGCCGGCGCAACTGTTTTAGCATGGGATGATACATCTGAGCGTGATGATCTGATTGATCTGACCAAAGCAGACTGGAACACAATCGACCTCTTGGTCATGAGCCCGGGCATCCCCCACACCTTCCCCACCCCACATCCGGTGGCAGAACTGGCACGCGCCCATAATGTGGCAATTGTCTGTGATGTGGAATTGCTCATTCAGGCCCAACCCCAAGCCAAATATATTGCCATTACCGGCACAAACGGTAAATCAACCACCACCGCACTGATCGCCCATATTTTAGATGTGGCAGGCCTTGATGTGGAAGTGGGCGGCAATCTTGGCATTCCCGCGCTTGATCTGGAAGCCTTGGATGAAGATGGTGTTTATGTGCTGGAGCTTTCCTCTTATCAGTTAGAACGCACGCCTTCGCTTTGTGCCGATGTGGCTGTTTGGCTCAACATCAGTGCAGACCATCTGGATCGCCACGGTGGGCTTGAAGGCTATATTGCAGCCAAGAAAAACATCTTTGCCAACCAAAGCAGCGAACAGTTCGCCATCATCGGTATCGATGATGAGCATAGCGCCGCTGTCTTTAATGAGGCAGAGCTTACAAAAGCAAAACGCATTGCCATTTCAGCAACTGGTCCGGTTGATGACGGTATTTTCAGCGATGAAGATGTCTTAATTGATGAAGCTTTTTGTGAAGATGGGGAACAGGTCATGGACCTTTCTTCTGTTCGCACCCTGCAAGGGCGTCATAACCAGCAAAATGCCGCAACTGCTTATGCAGCCTGCGTTGGCGTTGGGGCTGCCCCTGAATGGATCGTGCGCGGTATTGCCAGTTTCCCCGGTCTTGAACATCGCCAAGAAATCGTCACAACTGTGAACGGTGTCTTGTTCATCAATGACAGCAAAGCCACCAATGCGGACGCTACATCCAAAGCCTTGGGCGCATATGAAGATATTTACTGGATTGCAGGCGGTCAGGCCAAAGAAGGCGGGATTGAGCAGCTTTTAAGTGAGCTTGGCGGTATTAAAAAAGCCTATCTCATTGGTGAAGCAGAAAAAGATTTTGCCAAAACCTTAGAAGGCCAGCTTAAGTATCAAACATGCCAGACATTGGACGTGGCAACAAAAGCGGCTTTCGCAGATGCCAAAGAAAACGGTGGTGTGATTTTACTCTCACCAGCCTGTGCCTCTTGGGACCAGTTTAAAAGTTTTGAAGCGCGCGGCGATGCCTTTAAAGAAATCGTTGCCCAAATTCAAGAAGGGGAGGCTGCGTAAATGGTCATCTTCTCTCGTGTAGATACAAGTATTATGAGCCGCTGGTGGTGGACGGTCGATCGCTGGTTGCTGACTTCTATTTTATTGATTGTAGCCTGTGGTGCGATTTTAACATTGGCCGCCAGCCCGCCTGTGGCTGCACGCCTTGATCTGGGCACCTATCACTTTGCCATTCGTCAGTTTGCTTACTTGCCTTTGGCCTTGCTCACCATGATTGTGGTTTCCCTTATGGAACCCGTCATGATCAGGCGTTTAGCAACATTAGCCTTTATCTGCTTTATCGCCTTAACCATCAGCACTCATTTCCTCGGGGCTGAGATCAAAGGGGCCTCGCGTTGGATATCTTTTGCAGGCTTTACCATTCAGCCTTCTGAATTTTTAAAACCGACTTTTGCAGTTGTGGCTGCATGGATGTTTTCTGAATGGCGAAAAGACAATAACTTCCCCGGTCATTATATCTGCGTTGCCCTGTTTGTGATGGTTGCCGCCCTACTTGTTACCCAACCCGATTTCGGCATGACAGCAGTGATCTCAGCGGTTTGGGGCATGCAATTCTTCTTGGCAGGCTTACCTGTCTTCTTTGTCGTGCTGGTTGCCTTTGTCTTCATGTCGGGCTCCATGATCGCATATCTGACAGTCGATCACGTTAAAAGCCGGGTTGATCGTTTTCTTGATCCTGCCAGTGGTGATAATTATCAAATCACCCGCTCCCTTGAAGCTTTTCAAAATGGCGGGCTGTTTGGTACAGGCCCGGGTGAAGGCGATATCAAACATGTGCTTCCCGATGCCCATACGGATTTCATCTTTGCCGTGGCTGGTGAAGAGTTCGGCCTGATCGCTTGCCTGTTTATCATTGGCCTGTTTGCAACTGTTGTCTTGCGCGGTTTTTCACGCATGTTTCGCGAAGACAACCTGTTTGTCCTGCTTGCTGTTGGCGGGCTGGTTACCCAGTTTGGCTTGCAAGCGGTGATTAATATGGCCTCGACCACACATTTGATGCCCACCAAGGGCATGACATTGCCGTTTATCTCTTATGGCGGCTCGTCCCTTTTATCCTTGGCCCTTGGCATGGGCATGCTGCTTTCTTTAACACGACGTCGCGCCGGAGGTGACTTATGAGCGATACCAAGCCACTTGTAATTTTAGCCGCAGGCGGTACAGGCGGGCATGTTTTCCCGGCTGAAAGTCTGGCAAGCGAGCTGCAAAAACGCGGCTATCGTCTGGCTTTATTTACAGATAAGCGCGGTGGTAACTACAGCGGCGTTCTTGGCGGGCTGGAAACAAAACACATTTCCGCAGGGGGTGTGGCTGGTCGTGGTTTCTTTGGCAAGGTTCGCTCTGCCCTGTCACTGGCTTATGGTACGTTTCAAGCCAAACGCTTGCTCGGTAAAATGGGGCCAAGTGTGGTTGTTGGCTTTGGCGGCTATGCCTCTGTTCCGACCATGATTGCCGCTTCCATTGGTGGTTTTGCCTCCATGATCCATGAACAAAATGCGGTACTTGGTCGTGCCAATCGATTGCTCGCACCAAAGGTGAAACGTATTTGCACCTCATTTGAACATGTCGATCATATTGGTGAAGTTGGTGCTGATAAGGTCACGTTCACAGGTATGCCTGTTCGTGAGAACATCCTTGCGCTACGTTCCACGGCCTATACAAGCCTTGATGAAAGCTCCCCCATTGAAGTGCTCATTCTTGGTGGATCCCAAGGCGCGCAGGTCTTTAGTGATGTGTTGCCAGAAAGTTTTGCCAAACTGCCGCCAAATATGCGCGAGCGTTTGCACATTACCCAGCAATGTCGCCCAGAACTTTTAGATGATACCCGCAAAGCTTATAAGCGCAATGGCATGAAAGCCACGCTTGAAAGCTTCTTTGATGATGTGCCTGAACGTTTGGCAAAAACCCATTTGCTGATTGCGCGCTCAGGTGCCTCCACCTGCGCTGAAGTCACAGCGGTGGGTCGCCCGTCTATTTTGGTGCCCTACCCTTATGCGATTGATGATCATCAGTCACGCAATGCTCATGCCATTGATGAAGCAGGCGCAGGCTGGCTCATGCCCCAAGAAGCCTTTGATGCAGACATTCTGGCTGATCGCTTGGAAGCCCTATTTAGCGAACCCCAAACACTTAACAACACCGCAGCAGCAAGCCTGAACGCCGGTCGCCCAGATGCGGCATCACGTTTGGCAGATGCTGTTGAAGAATTAATCGAGGTTTAAAGAGAAAACTTATGAAATCACTCCCTCTTTCCATTGGCACCCTACATTTTGTCGGTATCGGCGGTATCGGTATGAGCGGCATTGCCGAAATTCTCCATAACCTCGGCTATAGCGTTCAAGGTAGTGACCTTAATGATAACGCCAATGTCCAGCGCTTGCGCGAACTTGGCATCAAGGTCTTTGTCGGTCATGCTGAAGAAAATGCCAAAGACGCCCAAGTCGTTGTTATCTCATCAGCGGTTAAGGCAGATAACCCAGAAGTGGTTCATGCCCGTCATAACCTCATCCCAGTTGTGCGCCGTGCTGAAATGCTGGCTGAACTCATGCGTCTTAAAGCCTCCATCGCGGTGGGCGGCACCCATGGTAAAACCACTACAACCACCATTATCGCCACCTTGCTTGATGCCGCAGAAATGGACCCGACGGTCATTAATGGCGGGATCATCAATGCCTATGGCACCAACGCACGTTTGGGTGAAGGTGATTGGTTGGTAGCTGAAGCCGATGAGTCTGATGGTACCTTTATTAAACTGCCTGCAGCATGTGCCGTTGTCACCAACATCGATCCTGAGCATCTTGATCACTATGGTGATTTTGATACCTTGCGCGCAGCGTTTGATACCTTTGTTCAAAATATCCCGTTTTACGGTTTTGCCGCCCTATGTATTGATCATGCTGAAGTTCAAGCCATGATCCCACGGGTGTCTGATCGCAAAATCATCACCTATGGCTTTTCTCCCCAAGCAGATGTGCGCGCAACCAACGTGGATATGGGCGCAGATGGCGTGCGTTTTGATGTGACCATCACCCCACGTGGTGAGGGTGAAGCCCGCACCATTGAGGGGCTGCACTTCCCAATGCTGGGGGAACATAACGTTCAAAACAGTTTGGCTGCTGTTTGTGTCGGGCTTGAGCTGGGCATGAGTGATGCGACCATTCGCAAAGGCCTTTCAGATTTTAGCGGTGTAAAACGTCGTTTCACAAAGACTGGTGAAATTGATGGCATCACGGTAATTGATGATTATGCCCATCACCCTGTTGAAATTTCCTCTGTCTTAAAAGCGGCGCGCGGCGCAGGGCGTGGCAAGGTGCATGCTGTTGTGCAGCCTCACCGCTACACACGTCTGCG
Source organism: Candidatus Terasakiella magnetica (assembly GCF_900093605.1). Taxonomy (NCBI): domain Bacteria; kingdom Pseudomonadati; phylum Pseudomonadota; class Alphaproteobacteria; order Rhodospirillales; family Terasakiellaceae; genus Terasakiella; species Terasakiella magnetica. The sequence continues at coordinate 168,911 of NZ_FLYE01000044.1, read as the reverse complement.
TGATCTTTTTGAAGAATTTTCCACCTGCTTTAACGATGCCGACACTGTGATTGTGGCTGATGTGTTCCCCGCAGGTGAACAACCCCTTGAAGGTATTGATAAAAACAGCCTGTCTGAAAGCCTGATTTCCCATGGTCATCGCCATGTAATTGCCCTTGAAAGCCAAGACGCCCTTGCAGGTGTGATCAACGACATCGCAGGCCCGGGTGATTATGTGGTTTGCTGTGGTGCAGGCAATATTTCAGCATGGGCTTATGCGCTTCCTGATCAACTTACAAAAGTAAAAGAGGGTTAATTTCGTGACTTCTGTCGTTTCATTCAAAGAAGGTTTATTGGATAGGCTCCCGCCCGTGCGTGGTCGCCTTAGTGCCAATGCGCCTTTGAATAAGGTGACATGGTTTCGCGTGGGCGGGCCAGCAGAAGTTATGTTTAGACCCCAAGATGCCCAAGACCTTGCTGATTTCATCAAGAACAAACCCCTTGATGTGGATGTAACCTTTATCGGGGTAGGTTCCAACCTTCTCATTCGTGATGGTGGCATTCCCGGTGTTGTGGTGCGTTTGGGGCGCAATTTTGCCAATATCAGTGTTGATGGTGACTGTATAAGTGCAGGTGCAGGCGCCCTTGATGGCAATGTGGCAAAAGTCGCACTTGAAAATTCTTTAGGTGGTTTAGAATTTCTTAGTGGTATTCCCGGCACAATAGGTGGTGCCTTGCGAATGAACGCGGGAGCCTATGGTCGGGAGATGAAAGACGTGCTGGTTGAAGCCCAAGCAATTTCACCACAAGGTGAGCTTAAAACATTAAACCTCAATGAGATGGGCTATTCCTATCGCCATTGTGATCTTGGTGATGCAGGCTGGACCTTTGTTTCCACCCGCATGAAAGCCACCCCGTCCCCAAAAGAAACCATCGCAGCAGAAATGCAACGCATTCAAGATGCACGCGGTGAAAGCCAGCCGATCCGTTCCAGAACGGGTGGGTCGACCTTTGCCAACCCAGAAGGCCATAAAGCATGGCAGTTGGTTGATGAAGCAGGCTGTCGCGGCCTAAAGCGAGGTGGTGCGCAAGTATCACAACAACATTGTAATTTCTTGATTAACACTGGTGAAGCCACAGCGGCTGATCTTGAAGGTCTTGGCGAAGAAGTCCGCACGCGCGTTAAAGAAACCAGCGGCGTTGAGCTTCGTTGGGAAATTAAACGTATCGGCATTGAAAAGGGAGAAGACGCATGAGCACACATGTTGCAGTCCTCATGGGCGGATGGTCCTCTGAACGTGAAGTATCCTTGGTAAGCGGGGCAGCTTGTGCCAAAGGCTTACAAGAAGCGGGCTATAGTGTCACAACAGTTGATATCCAGCGCGATATGGGCTCTCTACTAACCCGTCTTTATCCCAAACCTGATGTGATTTTCAATGCGCTGCACGGCCCTTATGGTGAAGACGGCTGCATTCAGGGCTTTCTTAACATTATTAATGTGCCTTACACCCATTCCGGTGTGCTGGCTTCCAGCATCGCCATGGATAAGCCCATGGCAAAACGCCTGTTTGAAGAAGCGGGTATTCCTTGTGCCAAACATGTCATTGCCAAACGCGATGAGGTTTTGGCAGGTGATGTGATGGAACGCCCCTATGTGATCAAGCCTGCCAATGAAGGCTCAAGCGTCGGGGTCAAGGTCGTCTTTGAAGGCGATGAACCTCCCTTTAGCCATGATGACTGGCCTTATGGCGAAACGGTTATGGTTGAACAATTCATTGCTGGTCGCGAACTCACTGTTGCGGTGATGGGTGATCAAGGCGCTCTAGGCGTGACCGAGATTGGCACAGATCATAAATTTTATGACTATGATGCGAAATACGCCGATGGCGGGTCTTGGCATGAAGTACCTGCGAAAATTCCAGCCGATATTGAAGAGCGTGTCAAAAAACTCTCTGAGATTGCCCACAATACATTGGGCTGTCGCGGGGTATCGCGCGCTGATTTTCGCTATGACGAAGAAAAAGGTGAGCTTTACATCCTTGAAATTAACACCCAGCCCGGCATGACACCCACCTCACTGGTGCCAGAACAAGCCGCTGCTGCTGATATTTCTTTTCCAAAATTGGTGGCCTGGATGGTTGAGGAGGCACAATGCGACAGCTAAACACAAATGCAAAGCCTAATGTGAACCGCAAACGCGCCACAGCTTTGTGGAAAAAACCAGCCTTTCGCCCGCTTGCTTTTGCCTCACTCATGGGGGTGGTCGCAGCCTTGATGACCTATGCAGTAAAAACAGGACTGGCTGATCTTGCCACCTTGCGCGTGGAAACAGCAGCGATTGATGCCACGGCTGGTTCGGGTTTTATCTTAAAGGATGTTTTGGTCGAAGGTCGTGAAAACACACCGGCTAAAGACTTGCGCGCAGTGGTAAACCTTTCCCTTGATCAACCGATTTTAAATATTGATCCAAACAAACTGCGCACGCGTATTGAAGCTCTGCCTTGGGTGGCAACGGCTTCAGTTGAGCGTCAATTGCCTGATATCATCCATATCAAGCTCAATGAACATCGCCCAACCGCCATGTGGCAGCATGATGGAACTTTCTCTCTTATTAATAAAGAGGGTGAAGTCATCTTAACAGGCGGGGACGATATCAAGGTATTTTCTCACCTTCCCCTCGTTGTAGGTAAAGGCGCGCCCGCCCATGCTGATAAGGTTTTGGCGATTTTACGTTCTGAACCAGACTTAGGTAAAAAAGTAAAAGCTGCCGTGCGTGTCTCTGAGCGTCGTTGGGATATCGCGATGGAAAACGGCATGTTTATTCGCCTGCCTGAAGACCATCCGGAAAAAGCATGGTCGCGTCTGGCGATCTACAACAAAGAACATGAACTCTTTAAAAAGAAGCTGGAAAGTGTAGATATGCGTCTTCCAGACAGAATTTTAGTAAAAACTGAAGGTTTGGAAACGATTCGTAAACCACTTGTGGGGCAAGATACATAAAGCGAGCCTTTAAAAGCTCAATTTATTTTGAAAAATGGAATGCAAAACGTGACGAAGAAAACCAGAAATGGCCTTATTGCCGCCCTGGATATTGGCACTACAAAAGTGTCCTGCTTCGTTGCGCGCGCCACCAAGGATCAGGATTTGGAAATCATCGGCCTTTCCCATCAAATTGCGAACGGCCTGCGCCGTGGTGTAATTGTGGATATGGAAGCCGCTGAAAAATCGATCCGTAGCGCCGTCCATGTGGCTGAAGAAATGGCTGATGATACGATTGAGCGCGTGATCGTCTCTTTGTCAGGCGGCCATCCTGCAGCCAACCTGCATAATGTTGAAACCAACGTTCACACCGCCAAGATCGAAGACCCGGACGTGATGCGTCTGTTTAATCAGGCCCGCGCCCAAGGTCAGTTACCAGAAGACCATATTCTACTTCACACCCTTCCAACTGAATTTGTCATCAATGGCGAAAGCGGTGTGCGCGACCCACGCGGTATGGCAGGCGATCGCCTTGGTGTACGTATGAATTTGGTCTCAGCCAATTCCAGCACCGTGCAAAACCTCAAGACTTGTCTTGAGCGTTGCCATCTTGATGTTGAAGAAGAAGTCGTTGGCGCTTATGCCAGTGGCCTTGGTTGCTTGGTTGAAGATGAAATGAACTTGGGCTGCTGCGTTGTGGATATGGGCGGTGGCACAACGGATCTTGCTGTCTTTATTGATGGCTCATTAGTGCATGTGGATAGCATTCCGGTTGGTGGCTCCCAAGTCACAAACGATATTTCGCGCGGGCTTAACACCCCTGTTGCCCATGCAGAGCGCATGAAAACAAAATTTGGCAGCTGCTTACCAGCACCAAGCGATGATCATGAAATTTTGCGCGTACCTGTTTTGGGTGAAGAAGATGATGCAGAAGGGACCACTGAGTCCCGCTCCACATTAGTCAGCATCATTCAGCCGCGCCTTGAAGAAACATTTGAACTGGTGCGCGAGCGCCTTGAACATTCCGGCTTTGATAAAGCCATCGGTCGCCAAGTGGTGTTAACTGGTGGTGCCTCTCAGCTGCGCGGTGTACAAGAGCTGGCCGCGCGCATCCTTTCTAAAAGAATTCGTCTCGCCCGCCCCCAGCATTTGCAAGGGTTGGCAGACGCAACAAGCGGACCGGAGTTTTCTACATGCATCGGTCTCTTGAAATATGCACACGAAAAACAAGGCGTGTGGCCCACAGGCCCCGCCCAAACAGGGCCAGACCCAAATAGCCTTTTTGGTAAATTAGGTGTCTGGTTTAAACAAAATTTTTAGATTTAACGAGTAAACTACAAAAATAAGGCCATAACCGACATAAAAAAAGTTGGGATGGTTAGAGCGATAACAAGGCAAGTCACAAGTTGTTTAGTCGAAAGGGCAGATAAAATGGCTATTAATTTTCAAGCACCGGAACATCAGCCGGTACCTGTGCAAACAGGGCCACGCATCAGCGTAATTGGTGTTGGTGGTGCAGGCGGTAACGCCGTTAACAACATGATCCAATCTTCACTTGAAGGTGTGGAATTCGTTGTTGCAAACACAGATGCGCAAGCATTGACACAATCCAAATCAGACCACCGTATTCAACTGGGCGCACAGTTGACATCCGGTTTGGGTGCGGGTTCTAAACCAGATGTGGGTCGTGATGCGGCATTAGAATCAATTGACGACATCATGCAACAGATCACAGGATCAAACATGGTCTTTATCACTGCCGGTATGGGCGGTGGTACAGGCACAGGTGCAGCCCCTGTTATTGCACATGCTGCACGTGAAGCTGGTATCCTGACTGTGGGTGTTGTAACCAAACCGTTCCAGTTTGAAGGTGTGCACCGTATGCGCCTTGCTGAAGCGGGCATTGAAGAAATGCAAAAATACGTGGACACATTGATTGTGATCCCAAACCAGAATTTATTCCGCATCGCTACTGAAAACACAACATTTGCAGAAGCCTTCCAAATGGCTGATGAAGTGCTGCATTCTGGCGTGCGCGGTGTGACCGACTTGATGGTCCGCCCGGGTATGATCAACCTTGATTTCTCTGACATTAAGACTGTCATGATGGAAATGGGTAAAGCCATGATGGGTACAGGCGAGGCCGAAGGCGAACGCCGTGCAACAGAGGCCGCAGAAGCAGCGATCTCTAACCCACTACTTGATGACAGCACAATGAAGGGTGCCAAAGGCGTTCTTATCAACATCACAGGCGGTATGGATATCTCCCTCTTTGAAGTTGATGAAGCTGCAAACCGTATCCGTGAAGAAGTTGACGCAGATGCCAACATCATCTTCGGTACGACACTGGATGAAACTCTTGAAGGTAAAATGCGCGTTTCTGTTGTTTCAACAGGTATTGACGCCATGGAAGCCAAACAGCCAACACCACGTGTTCTTGATGCCGCACCAGAAATTACAAAACCGCAAATGGCACCACAGCCAACACCTGCACCTGCGGCTGAACAAGCCCCAACAATGGCGCAAAATGTTGCTTCGCGCGTTTTGTCCATGCAGTCTGTTGCACAACCTCAACAACCTGTTGCCCAAGCTGAGCCAGTAGCACAAGCTGCCCAAGCCGTTCAGGAAAACCCGGCAACAAGTGCTGAACAAGTTGCAAAACGTATTCAGAACTCCCTGCGTGAACCTCAAGAAGTACAGGCGGTGCAACAAGAACGTGCCCCTTTTATCCCACCGGCGGCCACACAGGTCAGCCAGCCTGAGGAACCCGTAACAGCACCAAACCCTTTTGCCCAAAAGCTTGAGGAAGTTGTGGAAGAAACAGTAGTTGAAGAAGAACCAGCTGCAACCCCTTCCCTGTTTGGTCGCATCACGGGCCGCGTAGCCCGCGCAGCCAAAGCCAAAGAAACAGCAGAGATCCATGAAATGTCACAGCCAAGCCTTGATATTTCACCGGCCGATCGTCCGGTAACGTCTCAACATGCTGGTGAAGACGACTTGCTTGACATTCCCGCATTCCTGCGCCGTCAAGCAAACTAAGGTCTGATTCTTGCCTTATCAGACCAAGTAGCTGCCCTGCTACTTAAACAACGTGACTTGAAAGCCGGTCTCATTGGTTGCAACACACAATGCAACCCGTGAGATCGGCTTTTATTTCAAGCGCTTACACATATGCTGCATTGTAACAAAACGTAACAAAGGTTGATTTGAATTCTGTGCAACAAGAGCGTAATAATTCAACCTAGGAAATATGAACTAGGGGATCACCCCTAAGTAAAATGGGTAATAGAGGCGTTATGACAAATATTAAAAACCAGAAAGCAACAAAAGCTCTTCGTCAAAAAACCTTGAAGACGACAATCAACTGCTCCGGCATTGCGCTGCATTCTGGCGAAAAAGTCTCCATCACCCTCAAGCCAGCCCAAGCCGATACAGGCATCATTTTCAAACGTGTGGATATTGCAGGTAAAGGCGCTGAGATCAAAGCGACTTATGACAATGTTGTTGAAACCACACTTTGTACAAAAATTGGCAATAAAGACGGTGTAACCGTTGCCACAATCGAACATATCATGGCCGCCATTGCAGGCAGCGCAATTGACAACCTGTTGGTTGAAATCAACGGACCGGAAATGCCGGTTATGGATGGCAGCTCTGCCCCGTTTGTTTTCCTTATTGAATGTGCAGGCATTGTTGAACAAGACGCACCGCGCAAAGCCATCCGCATTGAAAAGCCTGTCAGTGTTGAAGATACAGAGCGTTTTGCAGGTTTCCAACCTTGCGAAGGCAGCATTTACGATTTCACCATTGATTTTGACAACCCTGCAGTTGCCCGCCAAGAACACACTGTTCACATGGGTCGTGGTGTCTTTAAAGACGAGCTGTCGCGCGCACGTACCTTCGGCTTCCTCCATGAAGTTGAATATATGCGCGCCAATGGTTTAGCTCGTGGTGGCTCCCTTGATAACGCCGTTGTGGTCAGTGCTGATGGCGTGATGAACGAAGAAGGCCTTCGTTTCCAAAATGAATTTGTGCGCCATAAAATCCTTGATGCGGTTGGTGACATTTCTTTAGCAGGCCTGCCAATCATCGGTCGCTACACAGGTATTTGTTCTGGTCACTACCTGAACAACCAGCTTTTACACGCACTAATGGCTAATCAGGATGCATGGTCAATTGTCCCTATGACAGCTGATGACCTTGATGCAGCTTATACAGAACAGCGCAAAGCCGCTAAATCTGCTTAAGCACTCTTATCTAATCCATAAAAGTCAAATCCAAGACTTTGCGAACCCCGTATTTTAGGAATGCGGGGTTTTCTTTTTTAGGCACATCAGACCATAATTTTACGCCAACCTTTTCTCAATGAGATCAATCCAGAGTTATGAACAGGCTCTTCGAAAAAAAATCTGAGAATTGCATAGAGACAAAAGCCCCATTCTTGGTATAGTCTGCGCTATACGCGTTCATATTGAGACTGACAGAACTTCTATGAAACAGATTAAGAAAAAAACCATCCTTCGCCTTGCTGCACCCCTCATGATGTTTGCAGCGCTTAGTGCCTGTTCAGGTACAGATCAGGCTGAAGATTATCAGGAAAGTCCTGTTGAGCAGCTCTATAATGATGCTCATAACAACATGCTTGCCGGTGAATATGAAGAAGCGGCGAAAAAATTCGATGAAGTTGAACGCCAGCATCCCTATTCCATCTGGGCAACAAAATCTCAATTAATGGCCGCTTATGCCAATTACGAGAATGAAGAATATGACGAGGCCGTCATCGCCCTTGATCGTTTCATCCAGCTTCACCCTTCCAATAAAGATGTGCCTTATGCGACTTACCTAAAAGGTCTGTCCTATTATGAGCAAATCTCTGATGTGGGCCGTGACCAGATGATGACTGATCTGGCGCAAAAGACATTTCGTGAGCTGATCAAACGCTACCCGACCAGTAAATATTCCCGCGATGCCCGCCTTAAACTTGACCTGACCTTTGACCATTTGGCAGGTAAAGAAATGGAAATTGGGCGTTATTATACGTCTCGTAACCAATGTATTGCCGCCCTATCACGTTTTAAAACCGTTGTGCAAAAATATGATACAACGACCCACGTACCAGAAGCGCTGCACCGTATGATCGAATGTTACTTACAGCTGGGTCTGGATGATGAAGCGCGCCGCACCGCTGCGATTTTAGGCCATAACTTCCCCGGTTCAGATTGGTATATCGATTCTTATCAGATTGTTGAGCGCAAACGCGTCAAAGATAAAGAAGCACCAAGCTGGTACTGGCCTTTTGAAGAAAAAGACGCCCTTGAAGTCTTGGAAGAACAAGACGGCCTAAAAGCTGAAGATGCGCGTCCTGATGAAGAAGCGCTCGAGCCCGCAAAAGAAGATAAATCTTGGTATAATTTCTGGGATTAACAGGCCGACACAATGCTTCACCGACTTAGCATTCGCGATATTGTCCTCATTGACAAGCTCAATGTGGATTTCAAAAATGGGCTCTGTGTTCTCACGGGTGAAACAGGCGCGGGTAAATCCATTTTGCTCGATAGTCTTGGCCTTGCCCTTGGCGCACGTGCTGATAGCGCCCTTGTGCGCCATGGCAGTGATAAAGGCTCTGTGAGTGCTGAATTTGACCTGCCTCATGACCATCCTTTCTGGGACCTGCTCGTTGAAGCTGATATTTCGCGCGAAGACAGCTTGGTCTTGCGCCGTGTGGTTAATGCCGATGGACGCTCGCGCGCTTATATTAACGACCAGCCTGTAAGCGTCTCCCTGCTCAAACAAGCAGGTGCTGCCTTGGTGGAAATCCATGGACAGTTTGATACCCAAGGCCTGTTAAACCCGATCACCCATCGCGGCCTGCTTGATGCTTTTGGTAACCTCACCTCCATGGCTTCTAGTACAAAAGTCCTTTTCCATAACTGGAAACAGCTGGAAAAAGAACGTCTTAACGCCGAACAAGCCTTAGAAAAAGCCCGCGCAGATGAAGAATATTTGCGCCATATGGTCGAAGAGCTTACAGCCCTTGCCCCCCAAGAAGGGGAAGAAGAAGACCTTGCCTCCCAACGCCAAATGATGATGCATGGTGAAAAGTTACTTGAAGGGCTCAAACAAGCCCATGGCGAGCTTTCTTCCCACAAGGGCGTGGAAATCATGATGCGCAATGCACTGCGCCATCTAGAGCGCATCGCTGAAAAAGCCGAAGGTCGCCTTGATGGGGTGATTGAGACATTAGATAAAGCCTCAGAATATACTGCCCAAGGCATCCAGCTTCTTGAGCGCGCAAGCAATGATGTTGACCTTGACCCGCGCCAGCTTGAAGCTATTGAAGAGCGCCTCTTTGCCCTTCGTGCAGCCGCGCGCAAACATGATGTGCCGGTCACGGAATTGCCAAGCTTAAAAGATAAATTCGAAGCCCAGCTTAATGCGGTTGAGGCAGGTGATAGCGCCTTGCAGGCTTTGCGTGAAAAAGAAGAAAAAGCCCGCAATAGCTATATTGAATTTGCAGAAAAGCTTGGTGATAAACGCCGCAAAACGGCCAAAGGCATGGACCGCGCCGTGAATGATGAGCTCGGCCCGCTTAAGCTTGGTGGCGCAACATTTGGCACCTCCTTTCATAAGCTGGAACAGGCCGATTGGAATGAAACGGGCTGTGATAAAATCGCTTTTGAAATTTCCACCAACCCCGGTGCCCCGCTTGGCCCCATTGCCAAAGTGGCCTCAGGGGGTGAACTTTCGCGTTTCATGCTCGCCCTAAAAGTAGTTCTGGCCCAAGCCGACCCCATCCCCACCCTTGTTTTTGATGAGGTCGATGCCGGGATTGGCGGGGCAACGGCAGCCGCTGTTGGCGAACGTTTGGGCAATCTGGCACAAGAAGTTCAAGTACTTGTGGTCACACACTCCCCACAGGTTGGGGCACGTGGTAATCATCATTTGCGGGTTTCAAAGGCTGAAAATGGCGGTAAAGTCATCTCCACCATCCGCCCCCTTGATGATAACGAGCGCACCGAAGAAATCGCCCGCATGATCTCAGGTGAGCAAGTCACGACCGAGGCCCGCGCAGCGGCTGATACATTACTTAATGCGGTTTAATTCTCTTGTCATACTGGCAAAACCCAGTATCCAAAACATAGACTCTGGCCCTGCCCAGAGTGACGACCAAGGTTTTTAAAAATGGCAATTCAAACTCTACGTACACTAGCTGTTGATGATCTCACAGAATTTGATGCTTATGCAGAACTCAAAGCATTGGCACAAGAAATTGCCGCTCATGACAAAGCTTATTATCAAGAGGATGAGCCCAGCATTTCTGATGCGGATTATGACGCCTTGCGCCAACGCAACATTGCCATTGAAGAAAAATTCCCCCATTTAAAACGCAAAGATAGCCCCACTGATAAAGTCGGTGCACCTGTGCAATCGGCCTTTTCCAAGATCACCCATGCCGTGCCCATGCTGTCACTGGGTAATGCCTTTAATGATGAAGATGTGCAGGATTTTATTGATCGTATTCGCCGCTTCCTTGGCCTTGATGAAGCTGAGGCCGTTGAGATCGTGGCAGAGCCTAAAATCGATGGGCTGTCCATTTCCCTTCGCTATGAAAAAGGCCGATTTAAACATGCGGTCACCCGTGGGGATGGGGCTGTGGGTGAAGATGTCACCCAAAATGTCCTCACTATGAAAGAAATCCCGCTTAACCTGCCAGAGGGCGTGCCTGATATTGTGGAAATCCGCGGTGAAATTTACATGGCAAAGGATGAGTTTGATGAGCTCAACCGCCAACAAGAAGCCGCAGGGGCCAAAGTTTTTGCCAACCCGCGCAATGCTGCTGCAGGTTCATTGCGCCAGCTTGATACCTCCATTACTGCAAAACGCCCGTTGCGCATCTTTGCCTATGCATGGGGCGAGCTCAGCGCACCTGTATCACACACCCAAATGGGCGTGATTGAAAAATTCAAAGACTGGGGTTTTCCGGTCAATCCGCTGACCAAGACATGCCAAAATCTTGAAGAGGTCATCGCGCTTTATACCCACATCAATGAAAACCGCGCTGATCTTGCCTATGACATTGACGGGGTGGTTTATAAGGTCAATCGTCTTGATTGGCAGGACCGTCTTGGCATGGTCACGCGCTCACCACGTTGGGCCATTGCCCATAAATTCCCTGCTGAAAAAGCCCAAACGGTCTTAGAAGCCATTGATATTCAGGTTGGGCGCACAGGCAAGCTCACCCCGGTTGCACGCCTTAAGCCCGTGACCGTTGGCGGCGTGGTTGTCTCCAACGCCACCTTGCATAATGCCGATGAGATCAAGCGCAAGGATGTGCGCGTGGGCGATACGGTCATCATTCAACGCGCAGGCGATGTTATCCCCCAAGTGGTTGAGGTGGTTATTGCTAAGCGCAAAGATGACAGTAGTGCGTATGTGTTTGAAGAAAAATGCCCCATCTGTGAAAGCCATGCGGTGCGCGAAGAAGGTGAAGTCGATTATCGCTGCACTGGCGGTCTAATCTGTGCGGCCCAAGCGGTTGAAAGGCTCAAACATTTTGTCTCGCGCAATGCCTTTGACATGGATGGGGTCGGCGCCAAAAACGTTGAAAAATTCTGGCAGGAAGGTCTGGTTAAAACACCAGCTGATATTTTCCGCCTTGGGGACCATGTTGAGACCATTGCCAAATGGGAAGGCTGGAAAGAAAAATCCATCGCCAACTTGCAAAAATCCATTGAAGAAAAACGCACCATTGGCCTTGATCGTTTCATCTATGCCTTGGGTATTCGCCAAGTGGGCCAAGCCACGGCCAAAACGCTAGCTAAAAACTATTTAAGCTTCACCACATGGCAAGAGGCCATGATTGCAGCCCAAGATAAAGAAAGCACGGCCTATAACGACCTTGTCGCCATTGATGGCATTGGTGAGCTCATGGCCCAAGATATCATCGACTTTTTTGAAGAAGATCATAACCGTGATGTGATGATTGATCTTAATGAGCAGCTCAATATTGCAGATTTTGTACCGCCTAAAACAGATGGCTCGGTTGTTGCGGGTAAAACCGTTGTCTTTACCGGCACCCTTGTCACCATGACCCGATCTGAAGCCAAGGCAAAGGCCGAAAGCATGGGGGCGAAAGTGTCCGGTTCAGTTTCTAAAAAGACCGATTATGTGGTCGCTGGTGAAAGTGCCGGATCAAAACTTAAGAAAGCCCAAGAGCTTGAATTAAACGTATTAAGTGAAGAAGACTGGCACAATTTGACATCTTGACGTTAATCCTCACCCATATGGGTGAGGCTTTATGACGAAATCTTCATTATCCTTTCCTATAAGACCTAATTTCCAATGGTATAATAGGGAATAGATAGATGTGTGCGACACGGCTCACATTCACAGATGAAATCGATATGGATGACCCGCGCGTTATTGCAACTCAATTATATGAGATGCAAGGTTACCTACGCGCGCTTGATACTGTTGCAGGCTATATCAGCGCAGCTAAAAATGAGCAGATGCGCAATGAATGGCAACTGATTGGCAGTGAAATCAGCAAAATGGGCCAGACTGATATCAAACAGGTGCAAGCGGGACTGCGCTAACGCACTAAAAAGTAATCCCGCCTGTAGATTTTGGTCTTTGCCAGAATGACTAAGGCCAATGGCTAAAAATAACGTAGCTTAATCGAGCTCAATCACTTCAAAATCGTGCGTGATTTCGGCTGTTTCGCCCAACATGATTGAGGCTGAACAATATTTCTCCGCTGACATTTCAACAGCCTGTTTGACTTTATTTTCTTTTAAGCCGCGTCCTGTCACCTTAAAATGAGCATGGATTTTGGTATAGACCTTTGGGTCCTCATCTGCGCGCGTTGCATCAATTTCAACTTCGCAATCTTCTACATTTTCGCGCATACGACCCAAGATATGCACCACATCAAACGTCGTGCACCCGCCCATGCCGAGCAGTAACATTTCCATGGGACTCGGGCCCACACTTCCTTCACCGGGGCCTTTGGCTTCCATGACAACACCGTGCCCACTACCACTTGTTCCCACAAAAATGCGGTCTTCTACCCATTTAACACGTGTTGTCATCGCTTCATCCTTGACTTGAAATCAAACTCGTTTCTACATAACATAAAGAAAAAAAAAGGAAAGCTGTATGATTGATTGGGCAAAAGTCGATAGCGCCGTGGCCCCGCCAACACTGGGCCAAGAAATTTATCACGTCCGTATTTCGGAGATTTGCCCCAATGGGCTGTTCTCCATCTGCTCGATGGCTGAATATTTACAAGAAAGCGCCTTTCGCAATTCATCCCTGCTGAATTTAGGTATGGAAGCCTTAAACGGGACATCCCTTGCTTGGGTGCTTGCACGCCTTGCCATTTTCGTGCGCCACTATCCCCATAAAGGCGACGCGGTGGCGGTTGAGACATGGTATGCCGGAATAAATGGCAAATTTGGCAACCGTTTTTATCGTTTTCGCGATGAAAATAACATGGTGATTGCAACCGCCCTGTCCACCTTTGCCCTGTTTGATTTAAATGAGCGAAAAATTGCTGAATGGCCGGAATTTGTGCAAGCCCGCATGCCAGAAGCTGGCCCAAAGCCACTTGATTTTCAACGCCGCACCATTGAAAAACCGCTTTTAGGCATTCCACGAGAACCCTTTAAGCCCCGCCTTGGCGATATTGATCTTTATAATCACGTTAATAACACCAAGCTGATTGAATGGGCCTTAAGCGCAGCCACAGAAAATGTGCGTCACCCTTTCCAACCCAGTGCGCTTGATATCGTCTTTAGAAATGAATGTACCCTAGATGATTCCGTTCAGGCCGAGGTTGAACAGCTTAGCGAACATGACAGTTGCGTTTTACTGTCTTCCTATGGGCAAAAAGAACTCATCCGCGCCCATATCACCCGATAAATAATAAATATAAGAAAGTTCCCCTTTTCATGAAAACCGACCAACCCCAATCCATTCGTTTGGAAGACTACCGCGCGCCTGATTATCTGGTGGATAATGTGGATTTGGTCTTTGATCTGGAACCAGAAAGCACGCGCGTTTTATGTGCGACAACCTATTATGCGGCTAATGATGAGGGCGCGCCCTTGGTGCTCGATGGTGAGGACCTCACGCTGTTAAACATCGCCCTTGATGGGCGCACGTTAGGTGAGACTGAATACAGCATTGAAAATAACCAACTGACCTTAACAGACCTGCCAGAACGTTTTGAGCTGGTGATTGAGACCGAGATTAACCCCAAGGGCAACACCCAGCTTAGCGGGCTTTATCAATCTAGTGGCAACTATTGCACCCAATGTGAGGCCCAAGGTTTTCGCCGCATCACTTATTTTCAGGACCGCCCTGATGTGATGGCGAGATATAACGTCACCATCATTGCCGATAAAACAGCCTGCCCTGTGATGCTGTCTAACGGCAACCTGATTGATCAAAGCGATCTTGATGAAACCCAACATGCAGCTGTATGGGAAGACCCGTTTCCAAAACCAAGCTACCTCTTTGCGCTCGTTGCTGGTGACCTCGCCATGGTTGAAGATACCTATAAAACCTCATCCGGGCGTGATGTTGATTTGCGCATTTTTGTTGAACATGGCAATGAAGACCGTTGTTCGTGGGCGATGGAAAGCCTTAAAGCCTCCATGAAGTGGGATGAAGAGCGTTTTGGTCTGGAATATGACCTTGATCTATACAATATCGTTGCGGTTTCAGACTTCAACATGGGTGCCATGGAAAATAAATCGCTCAATGTGTTTAACACCAAATATGTATTGGCAAAATCCGATACGGCAACTGATCAGGATTATGCCGGGATTGAAGCGGTTATCGCCCATGAATATTTCCATAACTGGACAGGCAACCGGGTCACATGCCGTGACTGGTTCCAGCTTTCCCTAAAAGAAGGGCTCACCGTTTTTCGCGATCAGGAATTTTCATCAGACATGCGCTCGCGTGCTTGTGAGCGCATTTCAAACGTAAAAGTCTTACGCGCAGGCCAGTTCCCTGAAGATGGCGGCCCACTGGCCCACCCCGTGCGCCCAGAAAGCTACATCGCCATTGATAACTTCTATACAGCCACCGTCTATAACAAAGGCTCTGAAGTGATCCGCATGATGCACACCCTGTTGGGTGAAGAAAATTTTCGCAAAGGCATGGACCTTTATTTTGAGCGCCATGATGGGGAAGCGGTTACATGCGATGATTTCGCCGCTGCCATGCAAGATGCCTCAAACATTGATCTTACCCAATTTAAGCTCTGGTATTCACAAGCTGGCACCCCAGATGTGAGCGCAAGCTGGGCTTATGATGAAGCTGCCAAACAGTTTGATCTCACCCTTAGCCAACATCTTGGCGCAACACCGGGCCAAGAGACAAAAGAGACCATGCATATGCCGATCTCCATCGGGCTCATTGGTCCTGACGGTGAAGATATGGTGAGCGATGTACTTTCGCTTACTCAGGCTGAGCAGACTTTCACGTTTAAAGAAATCGCCTCAAAACCTGTTGTGTCCCTCAACCGTGGTTTTTCTGCACCGATTAAATTTAAAGCGGACTATAGCCGTGAAGAGCTTGCCTTTTTAATGGCCCATGACAGCGATGATTTTGCCCGTTGGGAAGCGGCGCAATCTTATGGCACCCTTTTATTGCTTGATATGATCAAGGCCCATCAAGAAGGTCGTGCTTTTGAAAAAGATGCCCCCTTCATTGAAGCCTTGCGCAAGACCTTACATAACGAAAATCTTGATGCTGAATTCATCGCCCTTTGCCTCCAGCTGCCTGTTGAAAGCTATCTGGCTGAACAGATGGACGTCATTGATGTTGAGGCTATCCATGCAGCGCGCGAAGCCTTGCGTGGTTTTATCGCAACTGACCTGCAAGATGACCTTCTTGAAACCTTTAGGAATCTTCGCAGTGATGCGCCTTATTCCCCCGATGCTAAATCCGCCGGTTTGCGTTCTTTGAAAAACATCTGTCTGGCCTATCTTTCTGAGCTGGATGATCCGGCCTGTATGGGGCTCATCACCGCGCAATATCACAACGGCGATAATATGACAGATCGCATGGCTGCCCTTGGCATTCTATCCAACAAAGATGTAAGCGCGCGCGAAGAAGCCTTAAGCGATTTCTACAGCCGTTATAAAAATGATCCGCTGGTGGTGGATAAATGGTTGGCTGTGCAAGCCATGTCGTCCCTACCCACCACATTGGATACGGTAAAGTCTTTGATGGAACATGACGCTTTTTCCATCAAAAACCCAAATAAGGTGCGCTCCCTCATCGGTGTGTTTGCCCATGCCAACCAGCTGAATTTTCACCGTGCAGATGGATCAGGTTATGAGTTTCATACCAGCCGCATTTTGGAACTGGATAAAATCAACCCGCAGATTGCTGCGCGCATGGTTGCCCCACTGGGTAAATGGCGCCGCTTTGACACCATGCGCCAAGACCTCATGAAAGCCCAACTGCAACGCATTATTGACACCGATGGTCTGTCAAATGATACGTTTGAAATGGCGAGCAAATCACTCAATTAACTGCTGTTAAGAATTAGATTCGTTTAAGTTTTTAACATAAAATTCTAATGTTCATGCAATAATTAACCTCCGATTGATTATACCCCACACCAACCTGCCAATTGGATAATAATCAACAGCAAACTTGATGTTAATTCATATAAACTGCTTGTGAAGGTAATCTATCCTCTATAGAGACGAGTCTAGTTAAAAATCCTTTTGGGCCAGCTCTATTCGCAGAAATTAGACTGAAATAGCCTAAAATAAACTGGCAATTCTAGGTGGGGTAGACCATGTCCAACATGAAAATTGGAGTCCGATTATTTTCAGGCTTTGCGATTATTCTTTTGCTGACTCTAATTTTAGGAGTTGTGTCTGTTAACAGCCTCAACACCCTTAGCGGTCTGACAGAAAAACTTTATAAACACCCCTTTGCGGTAAGTACAAAAGTCCTGCAAGTGAAAGCCGGGATCATCGCAATGCACCGTGGCATGAAAGATGTTGCCTTAGCAAAAAATGACGAAGGCATCACAGCAGCATCTAAAAAAGTCGACCTGCTTGAAGAAGAAGTTCTTGGGTATTTTAACATCATTAATGAGCGTTTCCTTGGCGATAAAGCAAAAGTAAATGAACTAAAACAAGCTGTAATCGACTGGAAAGTTGTTCGCGATGAGGTCATTGCCTTAATGCGTGAAGGCCGTCGCCTTGAGGCTGCTGAAATCACAAAAGGAAAAGGTGCAAAGGTTGTTAAAAAAATCAACAACAGCATTGATTACTTAACCAACTTTGCCTTCAACAAAGCCGATGGTTTTATGAAAAAAGCGGGTGAGACACGTGACACAATCAAGATGCAGGCCATTGTCCTTATCGTAGCCTCAATTGCCATCGGGATCATTATTGCATGGTTAATCACAGCCAGCATCAAAAAGCCGATTCAAGCTTTGAGCCAACGTATGCTCAGTTTGAAAGAAGGCGAAAAACAAAGCCCTATTCCCGGCCTTGAGCGCAAGGATGAAATCGGTGCGATGGCCCATAACGTGGAAGATTTCCGCAAAAGCCTTGTTGATGCTGACACAATGGCACAAGAAGACGTTAAACGTCAGGAAGAACAGCAAAAACGTGCCACAACGATTGAAAATGTGGCAAATGATTTTGACCTTTCTGTCACACAGATTCTGGAGTCTGTGGGCTCCGCAGCGGTGCAGATGGATGGCAACGCCCAGAGCATGACCTCAACAGCAAGCCGCACAAGTGAACGTGCAGAAACCGTCAATAGTGCGGCTATTCAAGCCTCATCAAACGTTCAAACTGTTGCTGCAGCCTCAGAAGAATTGACAGGTTCCATCAACGAAATTGCCTCGCAAGTCACATTATCAACAGACGTGGCAAATAAGGCCGTCGCAGAAGCTGATGAGGCCGCAACCGAAATTGATCGTTTAACCCAAAGCTCCCAACGCATTGGTGAAGTGATTAAGCTGATCAATGATATTGCGGACCAAACCAACCTGCTGGCCTTAAACGCCACAATCGAAGCTGCGCGCGCAGGTGATGCAGGTAAAGGTTTTGCCGTTGTTGCCAGTGAGGTGAAAAACCTTGCCAATCAAACGGCAAAGGCAACAGATGAAATCGGTATGCAGATCAGAGATGTGCAATCAGCAACGCAACAGGCAGCGTCCTCTATGGATGGGGTTATTAATATCATCCGTGAAATTCAACAAATCTCAGCTACAATCGCTTCTGCTGTAGAAGAACAAAGTAGTGCAACACTGGAAATTGCCAGAAACATTGATGAGGCATCTCAAGGCACAACAGCTGTAACGAGCAATATCTCAGATGTCAGCAATGCGGCAAATGAAACGGGTAATGCCTCACAAGAAGTTTTACAAGCCGCACGTACTTTAGGGGTGCATTCTGATCAGCTGAAAAATGAAATTGAACAGTTCATTTCTAAAGTAAAAGCAGCTTAAGCATACTTCCTTTTCGCCGTTGTTACCTTGTGCAAATAATGCTGGCTTTCCGTTGGCATTTTTGCGCGAAGGCGGTTGTATACCGCATTGGGGGAGGAACGGTTAATCATGGCAAAGGCAGTGTCGCGGTTTGAATGAAAACTGCGCAGCACATTACCTGCCCCCCCATTATAGGCCGCAATGATGCAATATTCGCGCGTGGTCGGGTTGCTGACTTTTGCCAGATAACGGGTTTGCAAAATATGTAAGTAAGCACAGCCCATGCGGATATTATTTTCCACATTAAAAAGATAATCCCGACTGGGTGTACCGGGGCGTCCATGGACGACCTCAAAAGCATCGCGCCCTGCGGTTTTTGGCACGATTTGCATGAGCCCATAAGCTGGCACCCAGCTCACTGCATAAGGATTAAAGTTGCTCTCTGTCTGGATGATGGCATAGACAAGGGCGCGCTCTAATCGGTATTTCGCCGCATAGCGATTAACCAGATCACCATATTTATTAGAGCGCGTTGCCGTGTGATTGCGCACCAAGGCAAACTCAACAAAGCTTTGAGTTTTACGCTCCCCACTATTGAGTGTGACTTCACGGCTCTGGCGTTTATGGGCAATCAGGTAATCGGCAAAACGGTTTGCCCGCCATTGCCATCGGATATCTTTGGCTTCATGGTCCACCACCTGTTTATATAAAAAGGGCTCACTCCCCAGTTTCACAGGTTTGGCAGAAAACAGATCAACCCCACGTGGGTCACTTGGCGATAAAACCGTGGTGACAATGGCCTGTTTTAAATGAGTGGGCACCAAGGTTTCCACACGCACGATGGAACGTTGAAAATCAATAATGCCACGGCTTTTATAGTCATCACTATATTTGACATAGACCTGTTCAGACGGGGCAGTGGCGTTATCTTTACCCCAAACATCCACAACATCATGGACGAAATCCTGTGCCACATCTTCAAAACGGCGAATATCACTTAAAAATGATTTCGGATTACTCGCCCAACTACGCGCCTTTGAAGTGGCAACCGAGCGCACCGCCCCACTTAAGGAACCACCCCTTGATGCAGCTTCAATGGTGCGCACAATCTCAGCTGAGGAACAGGCACATAGGGCAGCGGGTAAACATCCAGCAAGAAAAGTTCGACGTGAAATCATTGAAAAGCTCTTTGACTAACTTTTGGAAAGGTTATTCCCAATGTTATAGCGCGCAATCCCATAAAAATTGTTAACGCCGCCCATAACCCGTGATTATTATATGTTTGCATCATCCACAGGCTCAACGGGATATAAAAAACAAGGGAAACCACCATCATATTTCGCAATATTCTAGTTTGGGTCAGGCCAAAATAAATCCCGTCAAGTTGAAAACTCCAAACCGAGACCAACGGCAAAAGAGCAACCCAGAATATATAATCCTGCGCCATGACCAACACCTCTTCGATATCGGTGAAAAAGGCAATAAACTGGCTATCAAACAAAATGTAAATAAGTGAAAAACCAGCGGCAAAAACAAAGGCCAATTGAGTGGAGGCTTTTACATTTTTCTTAAACTCATCGCGCTTTTTTGCCCCAACGCTATGGGCACTTAATACCTCAACCGCATGGGCAAACCCATCCAGCGCATAAGACGTAAATTGCTGAAACTGGAGCAATATTGCATTTGCCGCCAAGACCACATCGCCAAGCTTGGCCCCTTGGGCCGTAAACCAAGCAAAAGCACTGAGCAGGCAGACAGTGCGAATAAACAGGTCCATATTCATGGATAAAAGTTGCTTGATTTTATCAAGCTGGAAAATGCGCGCACGCTCCCATTGCCCCTCATGGCGTGCCATATTTTTGCGCAAAACCAAAAGCCCAATGCCAAGGCCGCAATATTGGGCGATCACAGTTGCCACAGCCACCCCTTCAACGCCATAGCCCAGCCCCATCACAAACCATAAATCCAGCACCACATTAACCACATTGGTGATCACCTGCTGGATCAGCACGCCTTTTGTATCCTTACAAGCCAGTATCCAGCCCATAAGTGCATAATTCATCAAGGCCGCAGGTGCAGACCAAATGCGGATTTCAAAATAGGTTTGGGCCAGTACTTCCACTTCATCACTAGCCTCAATCACAAAGGCTGCGGCTTGAAAAATATAGCCCTGCACAAGCCATAAGACCATGGCCCCGACAAGGGCAATAAGCGTTGCACGCCCCATAACCGCACGCGCTGCTGCGCCATCCCCTGCCCCCATGGCTTGGGCGGCAAGCCCGGTTGTGCTGAGGCGTAAAAAACCAAAACCCCAGTAGATATAATCAAAGATCAAGCCGCCAATAGCCACCGCGCCTAAATAGGCCGCACTTTCCATATGGCCCATAACAGCCGCATCCACCGCACCCAACAAAGGGATGGTGATGTTGGAAAGAATGATGGGTAAGGCCAAGGCCCAGATGGAGGCCACGGGGGTTAATCTTCTTCAAGCTTTAGCGAGAGCGAATTAATGCAATAGCGCAAGCCTGTGGGTTCTGGCCCATCTTCAAACACATGGCCCAAGTGGGTGTCACATTTCGCACAATGAACTTCCACACGCACCATAGCGTGGGATGTATCGCGATTTTCTTCAACGCTAGCCTCATTTATGGGCTGATAAAAGCTCGGCCAGCCACTGCCTGAGTCATATTTTGTATCTGAGGCAAAGAGTGCTTCGCCACAGCCGTTACAATGATAGGTGCCGGATTTTTTTTCATCCCAATAGCGCCCTGTAAAAGCACGCTCGGTTCCTTGTTCACGGCACACCACATATTCTTCACGGCTGAGCTGGCTGCGCCATTCTTCATCTGTTTTGGTTATTTTATCACTCATGGCTTATCTCCTTTTACAAAGAAGGTAAGCATTTATCGGTCTCTTCGCAAGAAAACGAAATCCCCACCCACATCATGGCCTGCAAAACGGATGTTGGAATATTGCGGGGTCTGGCGCGCATTTAACAAAACCTGCTGGCGCACATTACCAAAAAGCTGCGTGCCATCAATCATGCCTTTGTTGCTTTGCAGGCTTTTCAAAAAGGCATAGGCAAAGACAGAATGTTTCCCCCCGCCTTGGTCACTCACAGGCTCTAATGCGCCAGAGGCCAGCACAGTGCGCGATTTGCGCCCAACCAAGGTTTCAAGGTAACCTGCGGGACGTTCTGTCAGTTTAAGCCCGCGCGTTTGCCCAAGCCCACCCTCGGCTGAACGGGTCAAAGTGCCTGCATAACAGCTATCAGCCACCACCATCACATGGCGCGCTTTTAAGGCTTTAAGCGTATCAGTAATATCGGCGTTTGACACCCAGCGCGCGCGGGTATCTTTAGCCGCATCCACAGGCAGCCAATAGCCGCGCTCACTTTCTTTATCCAGCCAGCCATGACCAGCATAATAAATCAGCAGGTTATCTTCTTTGCGCAAGACTTTGCGATATTCATCCAGCGAGGCAATAATTTGATCGCGCGTGGCATTAATCAGGGATGTGACAGAAAAGCCGTAAGACTGTTTCAGTACGCGCGCAACTTCCTTGGCATCACCCACAGCCGTTTTTAAATTATCCATATGAGGATATTTATTATTGCCAATAACCAATGCGTAATAGCGCCCAAACTTGACCCCTTTTGACTGGGCAAGCGAGGCATTTCTTTTAATCAACGGCGTGCTTACGCGTTGTGGTTTGGCAACTGGTTTGGGAACAGGGCGCGCCTGAACGGGTTTTACCACGCTAGGCAGTTTCTGTGCGGGCTGGGCTGCGGGTTTTAGACCTTTGGGCTGTTCCACACATCCTTTGCCCCCATATTCACACCAGAGGTCCATAAAACTGGTTTGGGCAAAAGCGGGGGGTGAGCCAAGGCACAGAAGGCCTGCCAATATAAGTGCGTATTTTACCATTCACCCAACAATTCAGATCGACGTTTTTCAAATTCTTTTGTGGGTAAACCATAAACCAAAATCAACTTGTTTTCACCTGCATTCACCAAGGCTGTGCCATAGGAAATCCCTTCGCGAAAACCATGGACTTTAAAAACGGCTGGCCCTTTGATACGCCCATCAAAACAATTGAGATAGGCATCGCCTTTAAAGGCAATGGTGCCAATATTATAATGCCCGTCACAGACTTTGCGCCCAGATGAGGTATGAAAATTCATCGCCTGATTTTTACCTGTGCGCCCGGTTGTAGAGGCATAGCCAAGAATTTCTTTTCTGCCTTTGGCGTCTTTCACCAATGCAATTGCAGGCACATTTACCCGAAAGGGCAATTCTTCTGGCTTCATCAAAATTGCATTATTGATTGCAGCATAACGACAGCCGCATTTCTTACCTGTAATTTCAGAAAAGACTTTCACCCGGTTTAAACATTGGTTCATGGACCTTTCCATGGCTTCAAAAAGATTACCATGGCGCCAGCGTCCGTTAAAGGTGGCGCAGTCTTTTGGGTGACCGATGGTAATGACTTTGTGATTGCGCTGTTTTAACCAGTTGCGCCCAAAACTATTGGCGGTGAAAAAATCATATTTTGAAAGATTCATCGGCGCGCCATGAGCTTTAGAATAACTTTCTGCGCGCATGGCCAAAGGACGAATTTGTTGGGGGTTTTCAGCAACAAGTGGCGGGGCATGAACCATGCGCAAAGTTTGCGGCTGACAGGCCGTCACGACAAAACCAACCATCATTAAAATGAAAAAACGCATCATCTACCCTTTTACAAAGTCCGTAAAAAAGCATCTTACAGAAACTTATGCAACTTTCAATAAGCTATCCTGTTGTTAGGGCATGTTTAGAGACTTTTTTCATGAGCGTGGGTAAAGCATGATCTTTTAAATCTTCTGGCAAAACCCACACACCATTTACAGGTGGGTTACCATTGACCCGCCCGCTTAAAACCGTGAGCTCCAGATGAAAATGCGTAAATGTATGGCGCACGCCCCCTTCAAGCTCTTTTAACAAGGCCGACGCCGGACTATGGCGAAGCGCTTCTTGTTTGGTGATATCGGCCTCACTCCATTCACTTGACGGAATTTCCATCATCCCGCCAAGCAGGCCTTTTTCAGGGCGACGGCGCAACAACACAGCGCCATCTTTGCGCGTGAGCCAAAAAACATACGCTTTGCGTGTGGGTTTTGGTTTTTTCGCTTCTTTCTTGGGATAATCGGTCGGTTCTGCCTTTAGGCGGGCCTCACAGCCTTCCATCCAAGGGCAAATGCCACAAGCTGCTTTTTTAGGGGAACAAACAGTTGCGCCCAAATCCATCATGGCTTGGGCAAAATCACCTGCGCGTTTTTCTGGTGTAAGCGTGCTTGCCAGTTCAGCCAATTGCTTTTTGGCCTTGGGCATTTTTTCTTCCACCTGAAACAGGCGCGAGACCACACGTTCCACATTGCCATCAACAGGCGTTGCTTTTGCCCCAAAGGCGATAGAGGCAATGGCTGCTGCGGTATAAGGCCCAATGCCGGGGAGCTCTAAAAGACGTTTTTCTTCTTCAGGGAAACGCCCGTTATATTCGCGCGTTACCACAGATGCACATTTATGCAGGTTTCTTGCGCGCGCATAATAGCCAAGACCCTGCCATGCATGGAGCACTTCATCCAGATCAGCCCCAGCTAAATCCTGCACAGTAGGCCATTTTTGCAAGAAATCCCTATAATAGGATTTCACCGTTGCCACAGTGGTTTGTTGCAACATGATCTCACTCATCCAGACCTTATAGGGATCGGCCTTTTTGCCCGGTGCCATCCGCCAGGGAAGATCGCGTCTTTCACGATCATACCAGTCCAGAAGTTGCTGTGCGCGTGTGCTCATAAATACCTACTGTGATTTTCCTGCAGATAGGAGTATTCTCTGTTTAACAAAATGACAAGGGCCTTTCATGTCACCAAACCTAGAAGATTTCCTCACCCGCGAAGAAAGACGGCGCAATCGCAGCCTGTCTAAGCGTTTTCGCGCATGGCTCTCTTCTGAAAAAGCCCAAAACCAAATTGAAAAACTTGAACGCGCCTTGGCAAAATCAGGCGGGGAAAGCACAGCTGTCCAGCTCTTAAAAAAAGCAGAAGAAGCCTATAAGGCCGATGATGCCTATAAGCGCCAAGATGCCAAACGCAAAAAATCACTTAAACAATTTAAACAGGCCTTTGAAGATTGGCTCAGCTCAGATAGAGGCCAGCCTTATCAAAAAGCCATTCTGATCGGGCAAACTGATGAGGCCAAAGAAATGGCCCGCCTTGATGCGGAAAAAGCCTTTGCACGTGCCAACCCTCACCTGTTGCCCGATGATTATAGGGATGCCTCAAAAACCCGTATTCGCCCGGTGCGCCACGCCTTTGCCAAAGGGGTGGAAGAACTCACCTTTGATGTGATTGAACCGGGCTTAAACCAGCTTGGCCTTGTGGGCGCCAATATCTTGCGCAATTGGGATAAGATTGTCGGCAGTGCCCTTGCCCAAAACACACGGCCTGAGCGGGTGACGTTCCCCCCAAAAGGGCGCACAAACGGCACACTGTTTATTAAAGCACGTCAAGGTTTTAACACCATCATTCAACATAACAGCAACCAGATCGTTTTTCGCATCAACAGCCATTTTGGTTTTAAAGCCATTACAGAGGTGCGCATTTCAAAACGCTATTATGATGAAAGTTCAACAACAGGTGAAAAAATCGCCCATAACGTCTTGGCCGCGCGCATCCAGCCTGCCAATGAGCTAAATCCCCAAACCGCAAAGCTGGTTAATCAGATCAAAGACAAAGAAATGAAAAAAGCCTTTGAAGAATTAGGCAAACTGATTAAGGCGCGAAACGGGTAATTACGTCATACTAGGCAAGTCTAAATTATATTTTTTCAAGAGAGTATCCTTTTTTTGCCACAATCGCTCTCTAGCCTCTGCATTAACAAAATATACCTTTCTTATTGTGGAGCTTTCCCGTGAAAAAAATTGCCCGTTTTATTGCCCTAACTGTTGCACTTGCCACTGCAAGCTTCACTGCCAAGGCTGAGGTTCAATATACTGAACAGGTGATTGGTGATCCAAACGCCCCTGTCACCATGATTGAATATGCCTCTTACACCTGCTCACATTGTGCAGACTTCCACAGCAAAACCCTGCCTCAGATCAAAAAAGACTTTATTGAAACAGGTAAAGTAAAAGTCATTTTCCGCGACTTCCCGTTTGAGCGTGTAGGTGCAACAGCCGCCATGTTGTCGCGCTGTGTGGACCCGCAACGTTTTGCAGGATTTAGCGACCTTTTGATGAAGCAACAGCAACAATGGGTCAGCCAAACCAACCCGCTGGCAGGCCTTTTCAAATTGGCAAAACTGGCTGGTATGTCTCAAGACAAGATCGATTCGTGTCTCGCAAATGAAAAATTGCTCGATAAAATCATCGCTGTGCGCAAAGAAGCCATGGATGTTCACGGTTTCAATTCTACACCCAGCTTCCTGATTAATGGCGAAAAAGTCGTTGGTGGCGGTGAATATACCAAGTTCAAGAACATCATTGAAAGCAAGCTCAAGTAAGCTTCTTCTCAGTTTAAAATTGCCTTTAGAAAAACGCACCTCTAATATCCGGTGCGTTTTTTTATTTCTAGGGTAGTTACACGCCTTGATTCAATTCAAGAAACTCCGCCTGACGGGGTTTAAATCTTTTGTGGATCATTCTGAGCTCCTGATCAATTCCGGTTTGACCGGTGTGGTCGGGCCGAACGGCTGTGGCAAATCCAATCTGGTTGAAGCGCTACGCTGGGTCATGGGGGAAACCTCTGCCAAACAGATGCGCGGTGGCGAGATGGATGACGTCATCTTTGCTGGCAGTGGCAACCGCCCGGCGCGCAATGTGGCAGAAGTCGGCCTTGTGCTGGATAATTCTGATCGAACAGCCCCAGCGCTTTTTAACAATGAGGCTGAGCTTCAAGTCACACGACGTATTGAACGTCAAAAAGGTTCTAACTACAAAGTAAACGGCAATGATGTGCGCGCACGCGATGTGCAGCTTCTTTTTGCCGATGCCGCCACAGGTGCGCGTTCCACCGCCATGGTGAGCCAAGGTAAAATTGGCGCGATTATCAGTGCCAAACCCCAACAACGCCGCATGATCTTGGAAGAAGCCGCCGGGATCACAGGGCTACATTCACGCCGACATGAGGCGGAATTACGTCTGCGCGGGGCTGAAACCAACCTTGGTCGCCTTGATGATGTATTGATCACACTGGAAACCCAGCAGAAAAACCTCCAAAAACAAGCCCGCCAAGCCAGCCGTTATCGCACCATTTCTGATCGTATCCGCAAGGCTGAAAGCCTGCTTTTTCACATGCGTTGGGGCGATGCGCTTGATGAAATGGATAAAGCGCGCAAATCTTATAAAGAGGCAGAGACCCGCGTTAATGAGCTAACGTCGCGTGCAGCTGAGGCCTCAAAAGTTCAGGCCGAAGCCTCAACCCACTTACCTGCCTTGCGCGAAGCAGAAGCCGCAGCCGGGGCTGAGCTCCATCGCCTGTCGATTGCACGCGAACAGCTTGATGGCGATGAAAAGCGCCTTTCTGAAGTAAAACTTGAACTGCAACGCCGCCTTCATCAAGCCGAGCAGGACCTTGAGCGCGAAACGGATTTTTCCAAAGATGCCCAAGCCGCCCATACCCGTCTTGAAAATGAACGTGAAAACATCCTCGTTCAAGGTGAAGATGATGACATGCTGCGCGAAGAGGCCCTAGAGCGCCTTGAGATCATCAAGGAAGAAGTGGCAAACCGCGAAGAGCGCATCAATGAGCTCACCGAAGAAGTTGCCCAAAGTGAGGCCAAGCGCAACAGCCTGAAAAACCGCCTTAATGAGCTTGCCAGCCAACTTTCAAAGCTTCAAGTGCGCAAGGATGATTTGCAACGTCAAAAAAACGAGCTTGAAGCCACGCGCATTTCACAAGATGATTTGATGCAAGCTGAAGCGCGCATGGAAGAAAGCCGTGAGCGCCAAGCCTTACAAGAAGAAGCCATTGAACAGGCTGAGCAAAAACGCGTTGAGGCCCGCCAAGCGGTACAAACAGCGCTTGAACATTTACGTGAATGCGAAGCCGTCCTTGCCAAACTAGAAGCCGAAGAAGATGCACTGGCTGAGCTGCTTGACCCACAAAGCGAAGAGGCCGGTAAACCCATCTTGGATGATGTGAGTGTGGAGCCCGGCTATGAAGCAGCGCTTGGTTCAGCCCTTGGTGATGATCTTTCTGCATCGCGCGATAAAGAAGCAACCCTTCATTGGGAAGAATTACCTGCGCTAAAATCTCCCATCTTGCTCCCTTCTGGTATGGCCTTTCTTTCAGAATTTGCCAAAGGTCCAAGCGAGCTTAAACGCCGCCTTGCCCAAATCGGTGTGGTTGATACCGCAAATGAGGCTCATGCCTTACAAGCCAGCCTGCAACAAGGCCAGCGCATTGTCTCAAAAGAAGGGGGGATGTGGCGTTGGGATGGATTTATCAGCTTGCCCGGTGCACCAAGCGCAGCAGCCATTCGCCTAAAACAGAAAAACCGCTTAGCTGAAATTCGCAGCCAATGGGAAGATGCGCGCATCAAAGGCGATGTTGCCCAAGAACGTCTAGAGCTTGCCAAAGAGAGCGAAGCACAAAGCAACGAGGCTGAAAAACAGCTGCGCGAAGAATTGCGCCAGACCAACTCTCAGGTGAAAGATGCACAAAACCAGCTAAGCACCTTGCAAAATAAGCTGGCCAGTTTTGAAGCCAAGCTTGAAAATATCAATGAAAGCCTTGAGCGCTGCCTTCAAGAGGGCGAAGAAGTTCAAGAAGCCTATGAAGAAACCAGCGAGCAGTTAGAAGAGCTGCCCGTTGGTGATGAGGGCCGTGAGCAGCTTGCCTTATTGCGCGAAGAACTGGCTGAAAAACGCAATCTGTTGCTGGATCATCAAAGCGCTTTTGAGCGTATCGCACGTGATGCAGAAAACCGCAAACGCCGCCTAAGTGAAATTGGTGACGAAATTGAGTCTTGGAAAAAACGCTCTGAGCGGGCCGTGCGCCATATTGAAGATTTGGTTTTGCGCAAAGAAACTCTGATTGAAGAATTAGAAACCCTTGCTGAGCGCCCCCAAGAGATTGAAGAAAAACGCCAAGCCTTGTTTGAAGGCATTGAACGCTCAGAAGAAAAACGCAAATTCTGCGCCGATAAACTGGCTGAGGCGGAAGGCCACCT
The DNA here is from genome assembly GCF_900093605.1 of Candidatus Terasakiella magnetica. NCBI lineage: Bacteria > Pseudomonadati > Pseudomonadota > Alphaproteobacteria > Rhodospirillales > Terasakiellaceae > Terasakiella > Terasakiella magnetica. Next base: position 140,264 of record NZ_FLYE01000044.1, on the reverse strand, counting down.
GCGCGATGTGGATAGCCATGCGCGCCAAGCCGAAACCGAGCTGGCAAAATGCCGTGAAGAACGTGTGCGTTTTGAATCCCACGTAGAACAAGGCAAACAACTGTGCCAATCCCTTGCTGAGCGTATCCGCGAGCGCCTTGATTGCAAGCCTGAAGAACTTTCTGACATTGCTGAGATTGATGAAGGCTCAGAACTGCCCGATGTGGAAACAGCTGAAAAACGCGTAGACCGCCTCCATCGCGAGCGCGACACCATGGGGCCTGTAAATTTGCGCGCTGAAACAGAACTGGAAGAGCTGACCGAGCAAGTCCAGACCATGAATTCAGAGCGCGATGACCTGCTTAAAGCCATTGATAAATTGCGCCAAGGCATTAATGAGCTTAACCGTGAGGGACGTGATCGCCTGCTAACCTCCTTTAACGAGGTCAACCAGCATTTCCAAGACCTGTTTACCCGCCTGTTTGGCGGTGGTCAGGCCCATCTGGAGCTGATTGAAGATGAAGACCCGCTTCAAGCTGGCCTTGAAATTATGGCCTCGCCACCGGGTAAACGCATGCAAATCCTCTCCCTGCTTTCAGGGGGCGAACAGGCCCTTACCGCCCTTGCTTTGCTGTTTGGGGTTTTCTTGACCAATCCGGCCCCCATTTGCGTCCTTGATGAGGTCGATGCCCCGCTTGATGATGCCAATGTGGATCGTTTTTGTACCATGTTGGAAGAAATGGCCCAAAGCGGTCACACCCGCTTTCTCATCATCACCCACCACCGCATGACCATGGCGCGCATGCACCGCTTATTCGGTGTGACCATGACAGAGCGTGGGGTGTCTCAACTGGTCTCAGTCGATTTGCAAAAAGCAGAAGAAATGGTCGATAGCTAAAGCTAGCCCTCCATGCGCAGGTCGTATTTCTCTTCAAAAGAAGAACTCTGATTTTGTTGAAAATCAGCAAGCTCTGCCTGACAGAGCTCATGTAAATCACTCACCCCCGCACCACTTAGTGTCTCAGCAGTTAAATAGCCCAACTGGTCAATCCCCCAGCTCTCATCATATGCAGGGCTGCTGGCAAGAAAGGCGGTGAGATAACGCCCCAAGATATCCATAAAGCGCTTTGCCCGTTCCGTCTGGTTCACATAAGAAAGTGATAAATGCATGATCTCAAGCGGATTGATGGTCTTTGTCACTTTAAAAAGGGCAAGGTCACTCTTGCTCATATCCGCATTTTTAACCTGATCACTGAGCACCACATCAATATCAGAAATCCACACAGGCAAGCCGTAATGATCCATCAAAGCTCCTGCCAGTTGGAAACGTCGACAGGCATAGATGGTCGCATTATGTTCCACCACTTCCGTGGTGATGCGCAAATTTGGATAGGTTTTTGAAAGCTGCTCAACACGATCTTCAAAATCACTTTCAGGATTAAGCAAGTGAATATGGCACGGTGTTTCACCCCCAAGTGAGCTTAAAAAGCCCTCACCAAATCGCTTGAAATAAATATCATTACATGACGCCAGAACAAAATAATCATGGTCTGAAAACTTCGAAGTGGTGATTTCAAATTCAAAGGCTTGATGGTCTTGTGCTTTAAAAGCAAGATCAATCATACGGCCTTGGCGCAGGAACTTTTTGACATAGACCTGAAGATCATAGGTCAGGGCATTTTCATGAGTTTGATAAGCTCTTTCCAGTTCCTCAAACACAGCTTTTGCCTCAGCCAACTTGCCTTCAAGGGCGAGCTTTGCCGGACGGTATGTCAGATTAAGCACATAAAGCGGGCTGTTAGACCGGGTAATCTCATGGAGCTTATCAAGGCTCTCTTCATCCCCTTTTTTATAGAGGTAATCCAGACAAACAAGATATTCATTAGCCGTTTCCAAAGCACCAGAAGTTTGAGGATTAAGCGCGTTGATGAACTCCCCCAATCGGTTAAGTTCAATGGCTTTGTCCAAAAACTCAATGGCGTTCATCTCACAGGCCCTTAAAAGCTATAGTCACGATCATGTTGTAAAGAGGGTACTTTGGCGCGTGTGGCTTCAACCATAGTCATATCCAACTCAGCACTGAGCACGCATGGCTCATCCCCGCCTTCTGCCAACACAGTACCCCATGGGTCAATGATTAAGGAGTGACCATAGGTTTCACGCTCGCCTTTGTGAGAGCCACATTGCCCCGGTGCGATAATGAAACAACCATTTTCAATGGCACGCGCGCGCAATAAAACTTTCCAATGGGCTTCACCGGTTTGTTTGGTAAAGGCTGCTGGTACGGTCATGATGGCTGCGCCTTTTTGCCCATAGGCGCGATAAAGATGGGGAAAACGCACATCATAACAGATTGTCATGCCAAGCCCGCCCCATGGGGTCTCTGCCAAAACAGCTTTATCCCCGCCATCAAAAGTGTTGGACTCGCGATAACTTTCCCCACCGGCAAGATCCACATCAAACAGGTGGATTTTATCATACTGGCCTGTGATCTCACCTTGATCATTGAGCAAGAAAGAACGGTTAGCGACTTTGCCATTTTTAAGCTTGATGGCGAGTGAGCCGATAAGCAGCCATGCTTTTGTTTCAAGCGCTAAATCCCTAAACGCTTTCAAGGCAGGATGCTCACTTTGCACAAAGGATTTCGCGATGACATTTTGACCGCCGAATTCCATCATGGCGACATTTTCCGGCAGACAGATCAGGTTTGCCCCATCCTCGTGTGCTGCCTTGCGCACCATCTCACAAGCTGTGGCGATATTTTCATCCATGTCACTGCTGGCATTAACCTGTACACAGGCTGCTTTCATTTTTGTCATCTTAAAAATCCTTGGCCTTAAACAGCCAGCTTACCATCGAGTTGCCCGGCGCGTTCCAAGGCATAAAGGTCATCACAGCCGCCGATATGTTCTTCATTGATGAAAATTTGCGGCACGGTATAACCACCATTTGCGCGCTTCATCATTTCTTGGCGCAAGTCCGGCCCGGCATTTACATCAATTTCCTTAAACCCAACGCCTTTATCAGAAAGCAAGGCTTTTGCGCGCAGGCAATAAGGGCAGATGCGGGTGGTGTAAATCTCAATTTTAGGCATCGTCTCAAACTCTATCATCATTTCATCGTTGCTTATTCATATAGCATGAAAGAATGCTTTTACCAGCCTGCTATTCTTTATGAATAACCCGTGCCAAGGTCAAAACCCGCACATCGCGCGCGCCTGCCTGTAATAACACCTTGGTGCAATTCAGCACTGTTGCCCCTGTGGTCAGCACATCATCAATTAACAAAATGGATTTATCAGCCACCTCATGGCTTGCCACAAAAGCGCCTTGCAGGTTTTTTTGACGTGCCATTCTGGAAAGCAGGCCTTGGGGCGGGGTGTGGCGAACACGTTTAAGCAAATGGGGTTGGTGCTGAATCCCCTTCATTTTTGCGAGCTCCCCTGCCAAAAGCCCTGCTTGATTATATCGCCTTTTTCCAAGCCTGCGCCAATGAAGCGGCACTGGCACAATCACGTCACTTTGCTCAATTAAATCAGGGGCTGCGCGCTTCATCCATGCAGCAAAAACTGGCGCAAGATCTGTTCGATCGCCATGTTTAAAGGCCAAGACCAATTGTCGCGAAAAATCATCATAGGGAAAGACCGTGCGCGCGGCCTTAAAAGGCGGGCGGCGTTTTGCACAATGAAGACAAATCGCCCCCTCTGCCACCTCAATTTCAAAAGGCAGGCCGCAGCATTTGCAAAAAGGCGCTGTGATAAATTTCGCTTCTTCCCAACAGTCTAGACACAGGGTCTTATGTTCCACCACCATTTTCTGGCAGGAAACACAGCGCGGGGGTAATAAAAGGTCTAAAACTTTTGCAATCGGTACCATTTGGGTTTGACGTCCCTGTCTATGCTGCTTTATGTCTTTCATTCTTCTATGAATGGATGAGGCTGATTTTATGTCCGATATCGAAATCATGAATGTGTTTGACCGCAAGATGGTGCGCAAACACCGCGATCGCGCCGCTGAAAGCTGGCCTGATTTCGATTTTCTCCATAAAGAAGTGGCCGCGCGTTTGTGTGATCGCCTTGATGATGTGGTGCGTGATTTCCCCCTTGCCCTTGATATTGGCTGCCATGGCGGGGATGTTGCCAGCGTGCTGCGTGATTACCCCAAGGTGAAAAAACTCATCCAATGTGACCTATCAGAAAAAATGGTCAAACGCGCAAATGCCCAAAATGCGACAAGCCTTGTGGTAGATGAAGAATTCTTGCCCTTTGCGCCCAACAGTTTTGATCTGATCGTTTCCAACCTTAGCCTTCATTGGACGAATGATCTGCCCGGTGCCTTGCTGCAAATCAACCGTTGCCTAAAACCTGACGGGCTGTTTATCGGTACCATGTTTGGCACGGAAACTTTGCGCGAGCTGCGCCAATGCTTAAATGAGACGGAGATGGAAGTTGATGGCGGCATCAGCCCGCGCATCTCGCCTTTTGCAGATGTGCGCGATGCGGGCATGTTGTTACAACGCGCAGGTTTCAACCTGCCTGTGGTGGATGCCGATAGCATTGATGTGCGCTATGAAAACCCCATGAAGCTTTTAAAAGATTTAAAAGGCATGGGCGAAAATAATAAAGTGCTGGAGCGGCGCAAAAACTTCACCAAACGTGAATTGATCTTTAAGGCCATGCAGAAATATATGGAAGAATTTACCGGTGATGATGGGCGTGTGCCTGCCACCTTCCAAGTCATGTTCATGACCGCGTGGAAAGATGACCCCAGCCAGCAAAAACCGCTTAAACCCGGTGCAGGCATTACGGGAGATGCCAAAAAACTAGCCGATGCGTTGGGCGTGCCGGAACATATTTTGACAGGAAAAGATCAATGAAATTTGAAACCGAACTGATCAAAGGTAAACTGATCAAACGCTATAAACGTTTTCTCGCCGATGTTGAATTGGAAAACGGTGATGTGGTTACCGCCCATTGTGCCAATTCAGGCTCTATGCTGTCGGTAAAAGAAACAGGTGCAACCGTGTGGCTCTCACCATCAAATAACCCCAAGCGTAAACTGAAATTCACTTGGGAGATTATTGAGATTGAAGGCCATAATGTAGGTATCAACACAGGCCTTCCCAATAAGATTGTAGAAGAAGCCATCTTGGCTGGACAAATCAAAGAGCTTGAAGGTTATGGCTCGCTTCGTCGTGAAGTGAAATACGGTCAAAACTCACGCATTGATGTGCTGCTTGAAGATGATGAAAAGCCAAAATGTTATGTGGAAGTCAAAAATGTTACGCTTCGCCGTGGTGATAACGCCGATTTCCCTGACTCCGTGACATCTCGCGGGGCAAAACATTTGCGCGAACTTGGTGATATGGTTGAAGAGGGCCATCGCAGTGTCATGTTCTATCTGGTGCAGCGCCCTGACTGCAAAGTCATGGATATCGCACGCGATATTGACCCCACCTATGATGAAGAGTTGAAAAATGCCCTTAAGCGTGGGGTGGAGGTGATTTGTTATCAATGTGATGTTGGTATTGACGAGATTAAAGTCACCACCCCTGTTCCAGTTGCATTTTTGTAAGAATTGCTCTAACAAACCTTTGTTCCCTTATGAAAATAAGGAGCGAATAGAGGTTTTCTGTTTTTGCAGAACCCCATAGATAGAGGAAAACACATGGCCCGCGGACCGATTAAAATTCATAAACCTGAAGACTTCGAAGGTATGCGAAAGTCCGGTAAGCTGGCTGCGCAAACACTGGATTTCATCACCCCTTACGTGAAACCGGGTGTGACGACAGAAGAACTTGATAAGCTCTGTCATGAATTTATCGTTGATCATGGTGCCGTCTGCGCCCCGCTTAACTATCGCGGTTTTCCAAAATCGATTTGCACCTCCATCAACCATGTGGTCTGTCATGGCATTCCCGGTGATAAAAAACTGGTTGAAGGCGACATTGTAAATATTGATGTCACCACCATCCTTGATGGTTGGTATGGCGATACATCGCGCATGTTTCCGGTGGGTAAAACCAAGGTCAAAGCCAATAAGCTGGTTGATGTGACCTATGAAGCCCTCATGCTGGGCATTAAAGAAGTCAAACCCGGTGTACCGCTGAACCGTATCGGTCATGCCATCCAGACCTATGCCGAATCGTTTCGCTATTCAGTTGTGCGCGATTTTTGCGGTCATGGTCTGGGTAAAGTCTTTCATGATGCGCCAAATGTGCTGCATTATGCCGATGGTCAACCCAATGAAGGCCCCATCTTGGAAGAAGGCATGTTCTTCACCATTGAGCCGATGATCAATGCCGGAAAGCTAGATATCAAAATCCTGTCTGATGGCTGGACAGCGGTGACGCGTGATCGCTCCCTTTCTGCCCAGTTTGAACATTCCATCGGCGTGACCAAAGACGGTTGTGAGATTTTCACCCTGTCTGAAAAAAGCTGGGATAAACCACCTTATCAATAGGTTCTACCTTTAAACTGTTGCCCTACCTCTGATTGTTCTATATGAACAGATGCTCTTATAAAGGGTTTCTAGGGGTAGGACATGTCTGAAGAAAATACAAAGCCGGATCAAGAACAAAATGTTAGACCAATCAAAAATAAAACGGATTTATCAGCTGAAATAGATAAGCTAATTTTCATTACACGTGAAGCATCACAAGATAACATTTCTTCTAAAAAAACTCGTAAGCTCCAAAAGGAGCTAATCCTACTTAAAAAAGAGCTTCACAATCAAAAAGATGATACCTCTGATTTTTGGAAGACATATGATAAGTTCTTAGAAATAGAACATACTATGAAGTCTCCGATGGAAGTTTGGAAACAAACAATAATGGGATTATTTTTTCTTTATGTAATTATCATTTTCGCTTCAATGTTTGTTGATACCGACCTCTTTGGCCTGAAAAGCGAAGAAAAAACGAAACTAATCATATTTAGTGTTTTAGGAGCCTTTGCTCTACTTATCACAAAAACTTACGAAGACATTCTAAAAAAGAAAAAAAACCTTCTCGTAGAACTCCTTAGCTTTGGAATTCACTTTCTATTAGCTGTGATTGTTTCTTTTGTAGTAATTTCTCTATTTTTCAATGAAGGGGCTGATCAAAAACAAAACCAAGAAATAGCCTTTGCCACACCTGAACTCTTGGCCTTTATCTTTGGTTACAGCACCAAAATCGTTGTACTCGCCCTTAATAAAATGGTGGAAAAAGCTTCCAAAATGATCAAAGCGATCTAAAATCGCTCACGCCTTTTCATAACCTCAGCTTAGAGATAATCTTATGAGGTTCATGTGAGTGAGAAGCCCCATTATATTGGTCATCGCAAGCGCCTGCGCGAACGGTTTTTAAAATCGGACTGCAGCGCCTTGCATGATTATGAACTGCTGGAACTTTTACTGTTTGGCGCGATCCCACGTGGAGATGTGAAACCACTGGCCAAGCGCTTGATTGAGACATTTGGCAGTTTTGCCGATGTCATCTCAGCCGACGCCACGACCCTTTTATTAGAGGATGGTTTGGGGGAAGCTGCGGTTTGTTCGTTAAAAACGGCTCAGGCCAGTGGCATTCGCCTTGCCCAAGAACAGGTTTTGAACAAGCCTGTTCTGTCTTCCTGGCAAATGCTGCTGGATTATTGCCGGGCCTCCATGGCCTATCATGGGGTTGAACAATTTCGCGTGCTTTATCTTAATCGCAAAAATGTGTTAATTGCAGATGAGCTTCAACAACGCGGCACCATTGATCACACCCCGGTTTATCCGCGCGAAGTCATCAAGCGGGCGTTAGAGTTAGAATCGTCCGCCCTCATCATGGTGCATAATCACCCAAGTGGGGATACAACACCCTCAAGCGCCGATATAGACATGACAAAACGCATTAAAAATATCGCACGCCCCTTATCCATTGAGCTGCATGATCATGTGATTGTCAGTCGCAAAGGCTATTACAGTTTTAAAAGCCATGCGCTTTTGTAGTTGAAATTCATCTCAAAACCTTCCATAGCCATGCCAACGAATGATGAAAGGAAATCCCATGGAAAATTATTTCGGTAAACTTGGCACTTCACAAGAAGAAGCCCTCACACGCGTCACCCCCATTGTCGATTCTATCCTCAAAGCACAGGATGAAGGCGATTACGAAGGTTTCTGCGCGAGTTTTGAAGCCGCCCTTAAAAATAATATCACCAAAGACGATTTCCTGCGCAACCAACAAAACATTGTAAAAACAATGGGTACGCTGGCTAAAAAAGAATTCCTGACCACCATTCACCGCGATGGTCAGATCGGCTTTATCTATAAGGCGCGTTTTAGCGTAAGCGAAAATGATTTCATCATCACCATTACCTTTAATGATGAAGACAAGCCCAAAGCCTGTGGCATTTGGATCAGCTAAGCCTAAATACGACTGATCACATTGATATAAAAGGGGAAGTGGCTTTAAGCGCCTTTCCCTTTTTTTCTTGCCTGCGAAATATTATTTCAAAAGAGCTTCGTTACTGAAAATATATCACTTTAAAGACAGGAATCTACACGCTTAAAACAGCCTGTTTTACCGATTCCCACCCGATGGTGTGAAAAAGCAACTGGTAATCCCACTTTTTCATTTTTAAAAACAAAGACTTACAAGTCGTTTTTCCGGCCTTGACACGGGGGGTGTCCCTATATATGTTGCGACGCACTTCGGCTAATGGGCCGAGAAGTGGGGGGGACCACCTATCTCTTGCGCATTTTATCCCCGTAATTTTGGGGACAAAAAAATGAGCAAAGACGATAAAGATTCTCCTGAACTGGACGAGTTCGACACCCGTCTGAAGCAGGCGCAGGAACATTCTGTTGCGCCTCGCGGTTTGAAGGCAGCGACCAACGAACCGCCGAAAGGGTTAGGACTTGCCTTGCGCTGTGGCGCGGACCTTATTTCTGGTCTCGTCGTTGGCGTTGCAATTGGCTACGCGTTGGACCATTATGTGTTCGACACTAAACCGTGGCTGATGGTCCTGTTTTTCTTCTTGGGCGCTGCTGCTGGAATGATGAACGTTTTTCGAACGGTTCAAGGGCTCGGAATGGCTGCTGGCTATAAAGAGACTTTTGAAACGGACGGAAAAGACGATAATTTAAAGGATTAGGCCCGCTTGTTCGGGCAAAGATGAGGGCACCGTGGCTTCACCACTCGCGCAATTTGACATTAAAACTATCGGCCCTGAAATTAACATCGCCGGTATCGATGCGTCTTTCACAAACGCTGGCTTTATGATGGTTGCAACCGTCGCCGTCGTTTCTATCTTCCTGATCATGGGTATGGGCAAACGCTCATTGGTACCGGGTCGTTGGCAGTCTATGGCAGAACTCTGCTACAGCTTTGTCGCTGACATGGTTCGAGATAACGTTGGGAACGAAGGTCGTAAGTACTTCCCGATTATCTTTACTCTCTTCATGTTCATCCTGTTCGGGAACTTCCTTGGCCTGCTGCCTTACAGCTTCACATTTACAAGCCACATTGCCGTGACATTCACATTGGCAATGGCTGTGTTTATTGGTGTTACGCTGATCGGTATCGCACGTCACGGCATGCACTTCTTTACATTCTTCGTACCAGGGGGCGTTCCGAAGGTTATGCTTCCGCTTCTGGTACCGATTGAAATTATTTCTTACCTGTCTCGCCCTGTTTCACTTTCAATTCGTTTGTTTGCCAATATGACTGCTGGTCACACAATGATGAAAGTATTCGCGGGCTTTATTATTCCGCTCGGTTTCATCGGCGGTTGGGCACCGTTTGCTATTGACGTTGCTTTGACAGGCTTTGAGTTTTTGGTGGCGTTCTTGCAGGCTTACGTATTTGCTGTATTGACTTGCATCTACTTGAACGACTCCATTCACCTACACTAAGCCTAAGCAACTTAGTATAGGACTTCACGGACTTTTAAGGGTTTCGTTGACTTCAGGTAATGACGAAGCTCGAGACCCTAAAAGTCATAATTTTTACTTTTCTTATAGGACTTAGATCTATGGAACTCGCTGCTGCTAAAATGATCGGTGCTGGTCTGGCTGTAATCGGCCTTTCAGGCGTTGGTGCTGGTATTGGTAACATCTTCTCTTCACTTATCGGCTCTGTTGCTCGCAACCCTGCTGCTCGTTCACAAGTTTTCGGCCTTGCTATGCTCGGCTTCGCACTTGTTGAGGCGGTTGCTCTTTACGCACTGCTTATCTCTTTCCTTATCCTCTTCACCTAAGAAGTAGATAATCTAAGTTTCTAAGGGTCACTGATCCTTATTTCAGTGACCTTTGAAGACTTTTTTAAGGAAGGAGCGCAATATGCCACAGTTAGATGTGACCTTATTTGCCCCGCAAATCGTATGGCTCATCATCACCTTTTTAGCTATGTATTTTCTCATGGCTAAGGTGGCGCTGCCGAACATTGCCGAGGTTCTCGAAGAGCGTCAAACACGCATCGACGATAACCTTGAAAAGGCTGCCGCTCTGAAAAAAGAAGCGGAAGATGCTGCTGCTGCTTATGAAAGCTCGCTTGCTGAAGCACGTTCTAAAGCTCAAGACGAGGTTAAAGTCGTTCTTGATGCTGCAAACGCTGCCCAAGCAAAAGCTCAAGATGAGCTGGCTGCGAAGCTTGAAACTAAGCTTACAGAAGCTGAAGCCCGCATCGCGGAAGCAAAAGACAAGGCGCTCGCGAACATCAATGAAGTTTCAGGTGACGTTGCCAAGGCAACTGTTGAGAAACTAACTGGTGTTTCTGTAGACGATGCAGCGGTTAACGCCGCTGTTGCTAAAGCAATGGAGACTAACTGATGATTAGTGTCGCACACGCCGCTTCTGGCGCAGGCGCTGATGGCGGTATGCTTCATGACCCGACTTTCTGGGTTGCCTTAGCATTCATCGTTTTGATGGTCTTAATTGCTAAACCAGTATCTCGTATGCTGGCTACAGCACTGGATGATCGCGCCGATACGATTAAAGCACAGCTAGACGAAGCTGAAAAACTTCGCGAAGAAGCTCAAGAACTCTTGGCTTCTTACAAACGCAAGCAGCAAGAAGCGGAAGAAGAAGCCGCTAAAATCTTGCAGCGTGCGAAAGAAGAAGCAGCTCGCCTAGAAGCTAAGTCGAAAACCGATCTGGAAAACGCTCTTAAGCGTCGTGAAGCTGCTGCTGAAGCTCGTATTGCACAAGCTGAAGCCACTGCGATCGCTGAAGTGCAGGCCCTTGCAACAAATGTTGCTGTATCTGCTGCTGAAAAGCTTATGGCTGACAGCATCGATGCAACACAGGCTAACGCTATGATCGATGACGCAATTGCCCAACTCTCAGGTCAACTGAGCAACTAAGCAATCGTCACTTCGACAATCGCATCTTAAAAAAGAGTCTCCTATTTGGGGGCTCTTTTTTTTATGGCTTAATTTTCCATATCAGATTGATCTTTCACAATGTTCTAAACAGGCGTATTGCATATCAAGGGGCTAAGAGATACCATTCAATTGTTCTAAGTAATCAGGCGAGTGACACATATGTCAGAAGAGAAACAACAAACAAGCCAACTGCAATATTTCCCCATCCCCATGTTTGCCACAACAATGGGGCTTTCTGGCCTGAGCATCATTTCACAAAAGCTGGAATGGGTCATTGGCGGGGACGGTCTTGTCTTTACAAGCCTGGCCTATCTAACACTTGCCATCTATATTGCGATCCTCGCCACCTATACGCTGAAATCTTTAAAATATCCCGCAGCGGTTCTGGCAGATTGGAATCATCCCATCAAAATCAGTTTCTTTCCTGCTGCCAGCATCAGCCTGCTTTTATTGGGCAGTGCCTTTTTCCCGATTAATGAGCGGCTATCATTCTTTTTATGGTCCACAGGCTGTTTCTTTCAGTTTTTCCTCTCCATGGCAATTATCAACAGTTGGATTACCCATACCCGCTATGAAATCGTCCATAGTACACCGGCTTGGTTTATCCCGGCTGTGGGGAACATCATCGTGCCTGTCATTGGCGTGCAACATGCCCCTGTTGAACTTTCGTGGTTCTTCTTTGCATGGGGGCTGTTGTTCTGGGTCATCCTGCTTATCTTGATTATGAACCGACTTGTTTTTCATAACGCCATGCCCGATAAACTCTTGCCAACCCTCTTTATCCTGCTGGCACCGCCTTCGGTTGGCTTTTTGGCTTATATCCAGCTGGTGGGTGATCTCGATACTTTTGGGCGCTTGATCTATTACTGGGCCGCTTTCTTCTTTTTGCTGCTGGTTTTCCAAACCCATCGCATGGTGCGCATTAAGTTTGCCATGTCCTGGTGGGCCTATACATTCCCGCTTGCTGCCTTTACAGGGGCAACAAACTTGATGGGCGAGCTGACCGGACAGGTGTTTTTCCTCCATGGCGCTGCCACGTTATATGTCATCACCTTTATCGTTATCGCCGCCTTGGTGGTGCGCACCCTGCTCGCCCTCATAAAATGTGAAGTCTGCGTAGCAGATTAAATAAAAAAGGATGCTTTCATGACGACTTGTTCTTGGGCGACAAAAACACCGCGTGATTTAGACTATCATGATCATGAATGGGGTGTTCCGGTCTTTGAAGACCATAAACATTTTGAGATGCTCACGCTGGAAAGCGCTCAATCGGGCTTAAGCTGGAGCACAATCCTTGCCAAGCGTGAAGGTTACCTTGAAGCCTTTCATCAATTTGATATTGAGAAAGTCGCCAAAATGGGCGAGGCCGATGTTGAACGGCTGGTTCAATTTACAGGTATCGTGCGCCATCGCCAAAAAATCGCCTCAACGATTAATAATGCAAGCGCCATTCAGACTATTCAAAAAGAGTTTGGCAGCTTTAGCCATTATATCTGGTCGTTTGTGGACTACAGCCCCCTCGCCCATGAGCGTGCAAGCCTGAAAGACGTCCCCGGCAAAACCGATCTTTCAAACACCATTGCCAAAGATTTGAAAAAACGTGGTTTCAAATTCCTTGGCACCACCACGGTTTATGCTTACTTACAAGCCATTGGTATGGTGAATGACCATGTGGTGAGCTGCCCGCAACATACCAAGACAGCTCGCCTACAAGGTGAAGTGAAAAAACATAAGCCTTAAGACGCGTTCTTTTCACGCAAGACGTGGGTATGGTCCACATCATAAAGCTTACTATCAGTGAAATCCTCACTGCCTAACACATGACCGACAAGCACAAGGGCCGTGCGCGTAATGCCGCTTTCTTTAACCTTGGCACGAATATCTCTAAGTGTGCCATGGATAAAGGCCTCATCCGGCCAAGACACACGATAAGCCACCACAACCGGGCAATCTGCCCCGTAATGTGGGGTAAGCGTATCCACCACATGTTTGAGATTATTTACCGAAAGATGGATTGCCAAGGTTGCACCTGACTTGCCAAATGTTTCCAAATCTTCATTATTTGGCATTTTTGAAGACCGCACGGCTGTGCGCGTCAAAATGATGGATTGTGAGACATCCGGTAACGTAAGCTCTTTTTTCAAGGCTGCTGAGGCCGCTGCATAAGCAGAAACACCCGGCACCACTTCATAATCAATATCCAATGTATCAAGGCGGCGCATCTGCTCAGCAATTGCGCCGTAAAGACATGGGTCGCCACTATGCACGCGCGCCACATCATGGCCTGCTTTATGGGCGATCTCAATCTCAGCAATGATCTCATCCAAATGCATGGGGGCTGTATCTTTAACCACCTCGGCCTGATCAGCCTGATTAACAATGCCTTCAGGCACAAGTGATCCTGCATAAAGTACAACAGGGGCTTGCTTGATAATATTAAGACCACGCACTGTAATTAAGTCCGCAGCGCCCGGTCCTGCACCGATAAAATAAACCGTCATGAGGCCACCTTCATTTTCTTTTCATAACCACGTGGGGTATAGACCCATTTTTTCACACCGCGCTCAATCACACGGCTTTGGCTGGAACCGACCAGAACCATGGTCAACATATCAGCATGGTCTGAGCTTAGCTCGCCAAGGGTGATGACTTCCATGCTTTCTGTTGCGCGGCCTAAATTGCGCCCCAACACAACAGGTGTGGAAGCCGGACGGCCTGTAAGCAAAATATCACGGGCTTTTTCAATCTGTGTCACGCGGCGTTTTGAACGTGGGTTATAAAATGCCACCACAAAATCACCATCCGCTGCTGCCTTAAGGCGGCGTTGAATATCATCCCATGGGGTCAGCAAATCTGATAAAGAGATTGTGCAAAAATCATGATTAATCGGTGCGCCAATGCGCGCAGCACAAGCCTGCAAAGCAGAAATACCCGGTGCCACATCAATTTTAAGACGGTTCCATTCAGGCTTATCTTCTTTATCAAGCAATTCAAAGGCCAGTGTCGCCAAGGCATAAATCCCCGCATCACCAGAACAAACCAGACAAACCCGTTTGCCTTCAGCAGCAAGGTCAAGCGCAATGCGCGCACGGCGCTCTTCATTGGCAAGGCCGCTTTCATGGCGCTCTTTACCAACGATTAAATCTTCAACCAAATCAAGGTAAAGGCCATAGCCCACCACATCGGTTGCTTCGCGCAATGCTTGGGTTGATTGTGGCGAACGCCATTCATCTGAGCCCGGCCCAATCCCAATCACAGAAAGATAGCCCTGCCCACGGCCCAAGGCTTCGGGCTGGATATCAACGGGTGAGCGTGCAATGGCGCATGTTGCTTTATCGGTTTTATGTTTTTCAACCAGCAACTCACCCAAACCGCCAACAGCAGCAAGCGCAGCGCCTTCTGCCACACCATGACAGCCAACTTCCTTATAAACCACATCAGAGGGGTTTTTCAGGCGCGGCTGTTGAGCATCCAATTCTTGCGGGGTAAAAAAACGCGCCGGCACACCCAGCATTTCAGCCAGTGCATGAACGCAGGCTTCATCGGTTTTTACATCTACAGAAACCACACAAGCCACAGACTCTTTTGAAAGGCCTGCACTCTCAAGTGTTTTAAGTGCATGATCAATCATATGTTCTGCTGGGCAATCGCGCTCACATCCCACACCCAAGGCCAAGACAGGCGGGTGATAGAGAAGCTCATTACCATCAGGTTGCACACTGCGGTCCGAAATACGAATGCGTGGGAAACCTTCATGTTCAAAAGAAAGACCTTTGTCTTTTAACCATGAACTTTCACCAGCTTCTTCTTCCAAAGCAACCGCATCGTTATTGAGCAAAGCTGCGGCAATATCTTTTGCCTGATCAGGATTGGCAATGCGCCAGCCCCGTGGGGGCTCATCCAAGGCAAGGCCGAAGCTGAGCTCACCTGCTGTTGTAATGGCAGCCGCACCTTCCAAGATATCGGCAATCCAGCGCGAAAGTTCATTGGCCCCATGATGACCACCTAAAAGAGGCACAGCACAAGAGGCATCTTCAGCCACAGCCACCACTGGAGGCTCCACCCATTTATCTGAGAGAAGCGGCGCAAGGGCGCGGATCAAAATACCGCTGGCACAAATCCCGATAATGGGGCGACTTTGGCGAAACAGGCTTTGCACATGGGCAATGGTGTTTTCAAAGGTGATCGCACACTCAGGTAGGCGTTTTTTCAGACCGTGGATTTCCACATCGTCCATGGCTGTTGCCAGCTCACCAGCTAATTGATAACCGCCTTGTGACAGGCAGAGAAGTACAGGTGTTTTATTTGTCATTTCCACGCCTCGCCGCGTTTGTGAACTATGATCATTGAGAAATACGGAGCCTTTTCAAATTGCGCCTCATCCAGAGGCATGATTTTCTGATTATCCATGGTGGCATGTTCAATATAAAAAGCGTTTTCGCTTAGGCCCAAAGTCCCCAGCACATCGCGCACCTTGGTAAAATGGCGCCCGACCTTCATGATGATGGCTGCATCACATTGTTGCAAACGGCTCATCAATTCTTCACTTGGAAGCGGGGCAGGTAAAACGCTAAGCACATCATCGCGTGATGTGATCGGCACGCCGATTTGACAACAGCTTGCCATGGCAGAAGAGACACCGGGGACCACCACGGTTTTAAAACGTTCTGAGAGGCGCGCATAAATATACATGAACGAGCCAAAGAAGAACGGATCACCCTCACAGAGAACAGCAACATCTTTGCCTAACTCTAATTCCTTGGCGATCTCTTCACTATATTGATCATAGACATCATTGGCGGGAAACTTGCCCGGCACCATGGGGGTATCAATTTTAATCTCAAGCTGATTGCCCGGTAAGTGAGTTTCCACGATAGAGCGCGCTAAACTCGGCTTTCCAACAGGTGCCGGATAGGCAATCACCGGGGCTGCCTGCATAATTTTCAGCGCCTTAAGCGTAATCAGATCAGGGTCGCCCGGACCAATGCCCAGACCATAGAGTGTTCCACTCATTTTCATTTATTCCTTAATCGCAAAAAGTTGCAGCACAGGGGCCATGGGCTTTAAGGCTGACAATCGTCCAACGCTTTCTTCTCGGGATATGGCAATGCGGGTCAGTCGCGCGCCAATTTTATCGGCAAAATGCAACATTTCGCGCTCTGCCTCAAGTGTTACTGTGTTGGCAACCAGCCTTCCCCCGCAAGGCAAGGCCGCCCAACAGGTTTCAAGCAGGCCTTTTTTCGAAATCCCACCACCAATGAAAATGGCATCCGGCGTGGGTAAACCTTCTAAACCTTCTGGTGCTTTTGCATCCACAATCTCAAGGTTTGGCACGCCTAGGGCCGCCCCGTTATGGGCAATCATAGAGCGGCGGTGATCATTTTGTTCAATGGCAATGGCGTGGCATTTTTCATGGGCGCGCATCCATTCAATGGCGATGGAGCCACAACCGGCCCCCACATCCCACAGCAGCTCGCCAGCTTGAGGCGCTAATGTGGATAAGGTCACCGCGCGCACTTCACGTTTTGTAAGTTGCCCATCATGTTCAAAAAGATCATCCTCAAGCCCGCAAGTCTGGGGCAGGCGGCGCGCATCATGGGCGCCAATACATTCAATGGCAATGGTGTTAAGATCAGCCGTTTTTGCCGTCCAGCCTGTAGCCGTGCCTTCAAGGCGTTTTTCAGCCTTCCCCCCCATATGTTCAAAAACCGTGATATGGGAGTCGCCATAGCCATATTTTGCCAGAAGGTCCGCGACCTCAATCGGGGATTTTCCATCGCGGCTGAGCACGAGAATTTTTGCCCCATTTGCCACATATCGGTTGAGATTTTCAAGCGGGCGACCATGAATGGTCATGGTCACACAATCTGCAATCGCCCAGCCCATGCGCCCGGCTACCAAGGAAAATGCCCCGCAGGTAGGATGAACCATAACTTCAGAAGGCTCAAAATGTTTAAGCAAAGTTGCCCCGATGCCAAACCACATGGGCTCCCCCGTTGCAAGGACCACAACGCCCTTTTCACGGTTGGCCTTGATCTCATCAATGCCTTTGGAAAGCCCCACACCCCATGAAATTTTGCGCGCCTCACTTTCTACAATTTCAAGGTGGCGCACCCCGCCGACCAAAATATCTGCGTTTGAGATAAGTTCTTTAAGGCTTGAAGAAAGGGCCTCAAGGCCGTCTTCACCAATACCGATGATATGGATCATTGGGTAATCCCCTTTTTTGCCAAGGCATTCAGCGCAGAGGCTGCAATGGCACTGCCACCGCGTCTGCCGCGTAGCGTAATATAAGGCACATCAATATCTTGGGCCAAGGCAATCAGTGTTTCTTTAGACTCCATCGCACCAACAAAACCAACCGGGCAAGCAATGATCAAGGCAGGTTTAGCATAATGCCCATCCAAAATGCCTTGCACCAAATGGAAAAGTGCCGTTGGTGCATTGCCGATCACCACAACAGCGCCTTCTAACCACTCCCCCCAAAATTCCACAGCCGCTGCTGAACGTGTCGTGCCGAGCTCTTCTGCTTTGGCGGGCGTGCGTGCATCATTTAGGGTGCAAACAACCGGATTGTGATGGGCTAATCGTTTGCGAATAATCCCGTGAGAGACCATTTCCACATCAACCAAAATGGGACAGCCGCCTTCAAGTGCTGCACGTCCTTTGGTCGCCGCGCCCTCACTATAGGCGATATCCACCCCCACATCCACATCACCACAGGCATGGATCATACGGATGGCCACATCGCGCATTTCCTCATCAAAGCCCGAGACATCAATATCCTGCTCGATCATTTCCTGGGATTTGCGATAGATATCATTAGGCAGGCGCAAATAACTATTGAGCCACTCTAAGGCTTGGTCTTTTTCATTTTTGCCCACACCCAGAACCCAGCCTTCTTCTTTTTCCACAAGCTGGCGTTCTTGCTCACTTAAATTCTCATCCCCTTTAAACAAATCGTTTAACTCACCGACTTGATCAAGCTCCCCATAATGGCGTGCCATGGTGCGCACCTGAACCCCGTCTTTGGGTAAATCCCCAAGCGAAGAGACTTTAATTTGCGAGGGGTATATTTCTGCCAAGGTGATCTCGCCAAGTGCTTCACATGAAAGTCCTGTTTCAAAAGGCCAGACCTTGATTTGGCCTTCCAGCCAAGGATGGCGGCGCAAACCTTCTAAATGGGCAATCCCCATCATGGTTTGGGAGCCCACACAACCTGTACCGAGCAATTGCCAAACAGGCTTTACCCCAGAAATTCGTTGTTCACACAAACGCATCTCATTGGTCAGCGGGTTCATATAAGGCTTTTTGCTTTCTAAAAACTGGGTCTGGCGTGCTTTTGGGCACCCCCAAAAAGGCCCGGTGGTGCCGGAAATTTTCTTGTTAAACTCAGCGGCAACTTCAAAACGGTTGTTGTGATTATCCGACCCGTCCTTAATGCACGCAAAAAGCTCTTTCCACACGCCTGCCCAGCTTTGATCTTTTAAGCCCAGGCTTGCGGCAAAATCTTTTGGATAACCAAAGGCAAAATCACAGCCCACCAACACCTTAAGCCCGCGCGCCGCCAGATCACTTAAATGATCTGCAAGGTCTTTCATGGCAGCTTCGCGGGTCGGTGGGTTGTTAAGGGCGACTTCAACCAGCTTGCCACCGCGGCGTTCAATCAGACAATACCAGATGCTGTCGGCCCCGGTTTTTGGGGTCGAGGCAGCAGACCAGTCAACCATAATGTAGCTGTCAAAAAGTGAGGTCATGGACCCATTCCATTTTGTCACCCCCGATGAAATCGAGGATGACATTTAACGAAGTTACTTTTCATCACCATGGTGGTGATGGTGATGCCCATGTCCGTGATCATGGTGATGATGACCATGATCACCATCTGTACCAATGCCCATCACATGGTGGTGGTGACCAACTTGGGCCGTGCCAACTTCACCTTCATAACCAATGATCTGCTCGCGATATTTACACAGCTGACAGTTCATATTGTTCTCACCACTGAGCATTTCTTCAATGCGGTCCACAAAGGTATCAATCACCAATGGATGGTCTTTCAGGTAGCCTGCTTTTACAAATTCAATATCAGGATTTTGGGCCGCAACTTCATCAGTCTGATCATAAATGCGTTGAACCAGAATACCTGTAAACAGGAAGTAAGGGATCGTGATGATGCGCTTGTAACCAAGCTTGGCAGCATGTTCCAGACCTTCTGGCACACGCGGGAAAGCAACGCCTGAATAACAGACTTCACCCCAGCCAAAGCCCATACCTTCCCACAACATGCGCATAACTTTATGCACGTTGGAATTGGCATCACTATCGTTTGTGCCGCGCCCGACAACCATCAACAAAGTGTCTTTACGATCAACCTCGCCTTCACAAGCCGCTTCAGCTTCTTCGATACGTTGCTGGCAGACTTCTAACAAACGGCGATCAATGGCAAGCTCGCGACCAAAGCGCACATCAAGTTCTTCATGTTCTGCAGCAAAATTATTAATTTCGCTGGGCAGATCGTTCTTTACATGGCCTGCAGCAAACAACATGCCCGGCACACAAAGGATCTGTTTTGCCCCGCGCTCAACCAGCTTATCAAGACCTGTGCGAATAATTGGTGTGGCGAATTCTAAAAAGCCGCTTTCCACATCGCGATCGGGAAACCGTTCGCGCAGGTTTTTTGCCAGCAGATTGAATTCTTCAACAGCACCATCATCACGGCTACCGTGACCACAGATCATAATTGCAGGAGTATCAGACATGTTTGTAAATCTCTTTATCAGTGGGTGTTTTGCCTTACAGCATCAAACAAAAGGGCTCTGCCTCTAAGCATCAAGCCGACTGTTGCTTTCGTTTAGCGCTTTCAAGGGGCAAGAGCAAGGATATTGTTTGAAAGGAGAACATTACAGCGTCATTCTTGCGAATTAATGTTCCCCCACCCGCGCCATTTCAAACCAGCGCCGTGTAAAGGACATAAGCCGCACAGCAGCGAGACGATTAATCGTGCCGATTGGATATTGACCATGTTCATCCAATTCACCGGCAGGAACGCCTGTGAGAATCTCAATGCCCTGATCGATATCTTTCACCGGATAGATATGGAAATCACCACGCTCGCAAGCTTCCACCACATCTTCGCGCAACATGAGATGTTTGACGTTATCTTGCGGGATCAAGACCCCTTGTTCACCATTAAGGCCACGCGCCATACAGACATCAAAGAAGCCTTCAATTTTCTCATTCACCCCGCCAATGGCCTGAACATGACCGTATTGATCCACTGACCCGGTCACCGCCAAAGACTGTTTAATCGGCACATCAGCAAGGGCTGAGAGCAGACTATAAAGCTCGGTTGATGAAGCGCTATCGCCATCAATATTGGAATAAGATTGTTCAAACACGATATTGGCAGTGAGAGATAACGGACGGTCCTTGGCAAAACGATGGGCCAAAAATGAGGTTAGGATCAACACCCCTTTGGAATGAAGCGGGCCGGATAAAGCCACTTCACGCTCAATATTCACGATCTCCCCCCGGCCCATACGCACCGTACATGAAATGCGCGACGGGCGGCCAAACATGAAATGATCCAGCTGCAATACAGCCAAGCCATTGATCTGGCCGACCACTTCCCCTTCCGTATCAATATGGATGGTGCCACGGTGGATTTCGTCTAAAATCCTTTCACGAATACGATCAGAACGATAGATTTTTGCATCAATCGCTTTTTCAATATGGCTTTTTGAAATCACCCATTGCTTATCTTCACGGCACCAATAATCAGCTTCGCGTACCAAATCCACAATACTTGCCATATGGGTGGTTAAACGCTCAGAATCCTCACACAGGCGTGAGCCATGTTCCACAATGCGCGCCACACCGGGTGGATCAAGCGCAAGTAAACCTTCTTGGCGCACAAAGGTCGCGATCAGGCGCGCATAAGTACACATGGTATCATTGCTGCGCTCCATACGATCATCAAAATCAGCCGCGACCTTAAACAGCTCATGAAAATCCGGATCAAGATGATTAAGCAGATAATAAAGCTGTGGGTCACCCAATAACACCACTTTAATATCTAGCGGAATGGGTTCAGGCTCCAACATCATGGTGGAGCCCACACCATAACTTTCAGCTGCGGATTCAATGCGAATGGATTTGGCATGCAAGATACGTTTTAATGCTTCCCACGCAAAAGGCTGCATGAGGATTTTATGGATATCAAGCATCAAATAGCCGCCATTGGCCTGATGTAAAGCACCAGCCTTAATCAAGGTAAAGTCTGTGACTTGCGTGCCATAGGTCGCAATACTTTCAATGCGCCCGACCACATTGGGCAATGTGGGATGGTCTTCTTCAACAATGGGCGCGCCTTTTGCCTTTTCATCATGATCCACAATCACATTGACCTGAAAACGGCTAAAGTCCGGTGGTTTGGCCCCGAGCATCGCCAAGCCTGCCACCTGATTATTTTGTTCTTGGGGGAGGAAATCATCTGCGGTTTCAATCACGTCTTCTTCCACATCATCCAAATAAGCCTCAACCAACTCATGGCCTTTATAGGCTTTGCGCAGCTCCATAATCTGGTGTTCCACCGCATATTGGGTGACTTCGCGGTTAAGTTCACGCACGCTAAGGCGATATTCCTTTTCCATGCGTGGCAAGTCTTCAACAATCTGGGTGAGTTCTTCTTGCAGCTCATCGATGGCTTCTTTGCGCGCATCTTGGTCTTTTTGGCTAAGCGACTGAAATTCTTCCGGCTTTAAGATCGCGCCGTCTTTTAAAGGCACAAGGGCAAAGCCTGTGGGCGTGCGCAACAGGCCGATATTTCTCTTTTCACCACGTTCTTGAAAATCCCCAAAGGCTTTTTCCTGAACATCCTTATATTTCTGCTCTAACGTATCGCGACGTTGGCGATATTCTTCTTTTTCAAAAGCTTGAGGAATGGTGGCTTTTAAGTCATCGACCAATTGATCCATGGCATCGGCAAAACCACGCGCTTTGCCCGGTTCAAACGAGATGGCTTTGGGTTTGTGGGGGAGGTCAAAATTATTTACATAGACCCAGTCTTTGGGAACGGGTTTGTCTTGTGCTTTGTCTTTTAACAGGCGCAACACAAGTGAGCTTTTACCCGTGCCCCGTGGCCCAAAGGCAAACAGGTTATAGCCATTACCCTGCATACCAATGGCAAATTTTGCAGCCTCCAGCGCACGGTCTTGCCCGACAAACTGATCAAGATCATCCAGTTCATCAGTCGTTGTGAACTCAAAAATCTTCGGATCACAGGCCCGATAAAGGTCTTTGCGTTTTAATGTCTTGAGAACACCCATCGCCCCCTCCTTTGATTTAAGACAAAGGTTTGTTTTTATGCAATTATTGTACTCTCTTTTTGAAAACTTTCAAAGCCTCCCTATATGAAAGATGGAGGTACATATCATGATCGACATATCCCACCTTACACATTGGAGTCGCCTTGAAGCGCGCGATGCCATGGTGCGCACATTTAAATTTAAAGATTTCAATCAGGCCTTTGCCTTCATGACCCAAGTCGCCCTCAAGGCTGAAAAAATGAACCATCACCCAGAATGGTTTAATGTCTATAACCGGGTTGAAGTCACGCTCACCACCCATGACACAGGCGGGATCAGCGAAAAAGATATCAAGCTGGCTGAATTTATGGATGCTCTTGTTTAAGGGCTTGACCCATAAGGTAAAAACCCTAGTTCCCATATGGGGATATTCAATTTTACATCACATGATAGAGTGCAAATGCTGAGTCTCTAGCGAAGTAAACTTGGAATAATAAAAATATGTACAATATTCTTTTCATTGATGATGAGAAAAAAATTCTCAATGGAATCCGTCGGGAGCTTTATGGAAGTAAGCTTGATTGGACTTTTCATTATCGCGATAAAGCAACCGATGCGATAACATTGCTTGAAGAAGATAGTGATATCGACCTTGTGGTTACAGATATCAAAATGCCTGATATGGATGGGCTCGCGCTCATTACCCATTTACAAAATCATTTTCCCGGGCTTAAAACCATCGTCCTCTCCGGTCATTGTCACCAAAAGGACCAAAAAAACATTGAAGAAATGGGCATCCCCTTTTTCAGCAAACCATTTCCACTTAATGATTTAATGAATACCATATCCCTATCACTGGGTATGGAACAAAACCTGTAGATATTTATTGCACTCCCACCTTTGAGAAACACCATGATGTACCGTTGCCTAAGTCTCATTATTTTATTCACAGCTCTGTTCTTTAATCAAAATTCTTATGCAGAGGCTGCCAAGGAAGTCAAAATTTACACCTATCATACCCATCCTCCTTTTATTATTTCCAATGAAACGGGGCTCACGCATGACTTGGCAAAATTCCTGACAAACAAATCAGACGGACAGTATAAATTTACAGTTTCACCCAGCTCTCGCCCTCGGGTAAATAAGGTCATCACAGGTAAAAAACTCGCCATTGTGCCTTGGGTCAACCCCGCTTGGTTTAAAGATAAGGCAGAGACAAAATACCTCTGGAGTGCTGAGACATTGCTAAATGATGGCAACTCCATTCTCTCAACCAAAGTAAAACCGGTGATGTATGATGGTGCAAAAAGCCTTGAGGGCATGATATTTGGCGGGTTACATGGCCATAACTATCCTGACATTGACCCTTATATCGAAAAAGGCGGAAACATCCGTCGTGTTAATTCAGACAACCATCTAGATAACCTTGAAAAACTCATCAATGGCGATATCGATTGTATGTTGATGCCCACATCCAGTGCCCATTTTGAAAAGTCACAAAATGCCCACTATAAAAACATCTTCATCGCACCTAAAAAACATTCATCCTATAAGCGCCGAATTTTGGTGATCAATCACCATAAAGAGCTGAAAGCATTTTTAGATCAGACACTTGCTAATCATCGCAATGAATGGAAAACACTTGTCAGTCCTTATCAATAAGCCTTTGATGTAATCTGTAATGACTGATCAAACATCCAAAATTTATAAGCTCAATTTTTATGATCGCTTGGAAGTAAAGTTCCTTAGCGTCTTTCTGCCCTTAGTCATTTTTTTTGCTGTTCTTTCCATCCTTCTTGTTGAGGGAATAGACTATCAAAAAACTAAAGTACAATATAAGAAAGCCCAACAGAGCATCACCGCTGACCTTCTTGCGCTGAGCGGTGAATATCTCTGGAATTTAGATAAACGGCGCCTTGGAAAGCTCATTGAAAGCCAGCTGGTGCATCCCGGTGTGACTGGCATTATTGTATGGGATGAAGACGCGCAAGTCTTTATCCAGCAAGGCCACCAAGAACAAGGCGAAAACGCAAACCTTATTGAAGAACCTATTTATTTTCAAACCGACAGCGCCCGAGAAGAAATCGGTAAAATTCAAATTTTCTTCACCGACAAATACATTTTTGAGGCCTTTATCACACGTGTGCTTCAAAACCTGCCTATCGTGTTGATCATTTGCATCTCCATTATTTTGGGCGCAATTTATATCAGCCAACAAATGATCAAAAAACCGTTGAAACGGATGGTCAAGGCCATTGAAGAAACCGAGCATGACAACTTCCCCACCCCAATCAGCTGGGAGAAGAAAGATGAAATCGCCATGGTCATCCATTCCTTCAACCAGTTGATGAAACGCCGCCAAGACCTGCACCAAGAAAACAAGCAACTCGCCAGTAACCTGTTAGAAGCGCAGAAAATTGAAGCCATCGGCCATCTCGCAGGTGGGATTGCCCATGAAATCAACACACCTATTCAATATATCAGTTCTAACATTCATTTTATGAATAGCGCACAAAAACGCTATGTGAGTTTTCTAAACAGTCTAAAAGATCAACTCTCAAAAGACAGTGACACCCAAAACACTGAAGAGTTCAACAAATGGGTTGAAGCAAAAATTGAAGAACTTGATCTGGATTTTATCTCAGAAGAAATAGACGGCTGCCTTACAGAAACAACTGAAGGCCTTACCATTATCAGCGACATCGTGCGCGCCATGAAAGAATTTAACCATAGTGGGCAAAAAGATAAGAGCCAAGTTGATATCAATGGCTGCCTTAAACGTGCTTTAACCATCTCTTCCAATCAATGGAAACATATTGCCCGTGTTGAAGAACAGTTACATGACGGTGACTGTATGGTCATGGGATATTATAACGAAATCAATCAGGTGATCCTGAATTTAATCATCAATGCCACCCATGCCATTGAAGACCACAAAACTGAGCGCAAGGGCGTCTTAAAAGTTACCAGCGCCCTCAATGAAGACCATTGCCTCATCACAATTTCTGATAATGGCACGGGTATTCCAAAAGATGTTCAAGATAATATCTTTTTACCATTTTACACGACCAAAGAGGTCGGGCGCGGCACCGGGCAAGGGCTGACCTTATGTTATGATATGATTGTCAATAAACACAAAGGTAAGATTTATTTTGAAACTGAAGAAGGAAAAGGAACAACTTTCTTCATCAGGCTTCCCCTTAGATAGGCTTCCCCAGCATATGAGTAAAAAAACAACATTCTTTTTTTTGGTGAACCTTCTACTGTTCCTCTGCCTAAAGGCACCGACGGGACAGGCAAAAGACATTACAGTGGGTATTCCTCATAACCCGCCACTGGTTTTTCGCGATGGTGATCGCGCTGGCGGGATTATCCCGACCATTGCCATAAAAGCTTTAAAAAAAATGGGCCATCGCGTTGTTTTTCGCTCCATGCCGTTTGGTCGTATGTATAAATGGCTTCATAGCGGTAAAATCGATGTTGCCCTTTCTGTTCTTGCCACCCCACAACGCCAGAAAAACGCCCATTACAGTGACCCTATTCTTGTTGAAAAGCTGAATATCGCCACCCACACTCAAGGCAAACCACACGACTTATCTGGATTTGCCAAACATGGTATCTGTGGCATTATTGGTTTTTCCTATCCCACCCTTATCTTCACACCGCAAAATATGATCTTGGAAAAAGACTATGCCACCTGCTTATCCAGCTTAACTAAAAAGCAGGTTGCCGGGGTGATTATTGGCTCCATCACCGGCCCTTATATTATACGCAATGAGCGCCTTGACAGAAAAGTTACGCTTTTGCCCGGTGCAGTAGGTTTTGTAAATATTGGTGCAGCCCTAAGCCATAAGGCCTTTAGCGATAATGATCTGGCTGAGTTTAACCACCATATACTCACGACCCTTCAATCCCCTGAAGGACAGGCTCTTATTGCACCTTATCAATAAGAGCCCGTTCCATAAGTCTTTACTTCTTTGCCAAGCGTGCTTCCAGCGCATCACAGACTGAGCGCAGAACTTTCAGGCGGGCAAACTTCTTATCGTTGCCTTCCACCAAAGTCCATGGTGCGTTTGAAGTGCTGGTTTTTTCAACCAGATCGTTGACCGCTTCTTCATAAAGCGCCCATTTTTCACGGTTACGCCAGTCTTCATCTGTCAGTTTCCACTGTTTCCATGGCGTCACTTCACGCGCTTTAAACCGTGCTAACTGCTCATCTGGGTCAATATGAATCCAGAATTTCAACAAGACCGTGCCATGATCAACAATTTGATCTTCAAAATCGACAATCTCACCATAGGCACGACGCCATTCATCTTCACGCGCAAAGCCTTCGCAACGCTCCACCAGCACACGCCCATACCATGAGCGATCAAAAATCGTCATGCGCCCCGCGCGCGACATATGACGCCAAAACCGCCACAAATAATGGTGCGCACGCTCGTCATCATTGGGCGCTGCAAAAGGCAAAACCTTATAACTGCGCGCATCAAGGGCCGTGGTAATGCGCCGGATATTGCCGCCTTTACCAGCAGCGTCTGAGCCTTCAAATACAAGAACGGTCGAAACCCCTCTTTCGCTTGCCTTGCGCGACAACATATTAAGGCGACCCTGAAGGGCTTTCAGTTCCGTTTTATAGGCCGCTTTCTCCGCCTTCTGGCTCATATCAAGACTGCTGAGAACCGTTGGATAAGGCAATGGTTCAACAGGGGCGTCTTTATTGGCTTTGCCCGCATCGACTTCAGGTTCACTTGCTTGTTTTGCCTTAAGTTGAGCCAAGGCTTCTTTTTGTGTTTTGCGCAACTCAATATGGCGCACAATCGCATCGCGGATTTGCTTGGCAACGGTCAAAGAGGCATAACGCGGATCAACCCCTTCCACGATAGACCAAGGTGCATGACCTTTAGAGGTGCGCATAATCAGACGCTCTGCACTATCAATAAACTGATCATACAGGCGCCAATGGTTCCAATCACTTTCATTCACCCGCCAAGACTGAAGTTCGTCTTTTTCCAGTTTCTTTAAGCGCTTTTTCTGCTCATCCTTGCCCAGATGCATCCAGAATTTCAGGATCAATGCCCCATCATCTGCCAAGGTTTTCTCAAACGCTTTAATGCGGTCGAGCTTTTCATCATATTCTGCCTTGGTGATGGTGCCATAGACATTATCCAGCAGAGGCGAGCTATACCAAGAGCTTAAGAAAATACCGAGCTTGCCTTTAGGCGGTAGATCGCGCCAATAGCGCCAATAAGGCGGACGTTCCGATTCTTCATCAGAATGGCGCACATAGGCATTGTTATCAATCCAGCGTGAATCCATCCATTCATTTAAAGAATTCACCGTGGTGCCTTTACCAGCACCATCCACACCAGCCATAACGATAACAACAGGGAAGTCACATTGCCTGAGGTCTTGTTGAATGCCTAACAGTTCTGTTCGTAAATCCTGAACCTCTGCTTCAAATTCTTTTTTAGAAATCGAACGCCCTAATTCCGCTGTCTCAAACATGTGCCCCTCCACAACCATTTATTTTCTTTGTCTATTAAAATACAAAAACAAAGCGAGAGTCCATTAGAAACAATAAATTGGCTCCACGGGAAAATGGGCAAAGCCTTAAACTTCTCCTTTTCGTTTAAGAATAATCCGGTCATAGTAGCGCCATGGAAAAGACACATGACGATACAATCCCCGTCAGCATTGCAGAGCAGATCAACCTGCTCGCCAGCATGACAGCAGAATTTGCCAACACCTTAAATGTTGATGAAACCCTGCAAACTGCCCTGTGTGAAATCACCGATTATCTAGAGGCTGAAGGCGGCGCTGTCTTCTTATTAGATGAAACTTCCCAGATCATCACCTGTGTGGCCTGTTATGGCGCAACCGAAATTACCGGACTCACCCTTGAATATGGTCAAGGTATCGTTGGGCGCTCTGTTGCTGCCAATGAAGGGGCCTTGGTGCGCGATGTTAAAAATGATCCGAGCTTTTATGGTGCAGTTGATGACCAAACGGGTTTCACCACCCGCTCCATCCTCTGCGCGCCTTTAAGCGTAAAAGACCGTTGCGTCGGTGCCATTGAGCTGGTGAATAAGAAAAACCACGATGACCTGTTTGGTGAAACCGATTTAAAGGTTTTAGAAACATTAGCCGCCTCAGCTGCCCTTGCGGTAATCAATGCGCGCATGGCTAAAGCCCTTGTAGAACAAGAACGTGTCAAACGTGAGCTTGAACTGGCCGCTGAAATTCAACGGCGTTTTTTGCCAGATGAAAACAGCTCTTCTGAAGAACAAATCGCTGGTATTAATAAAGCTGCGCGCGGTGTTTCCGGTGATTTCTTTGATTATTTCACCCTGCCCGATGGTCGGCTTTATTTTACCCTTGGTGATGTATCAGGCAAAGGCATCAATGCAGCCTTGCTCATGTCTAAAACAGCCTCCTTATTTCGCTGTCTGGGCAAAACGGTGCGCGACCCGGGCAAGCTTTTAGGCCGCATTAATGCAGAGCTTTGTGAGACCGCCGCCCATGGCATGTTTGTCACCATGGTTGCCGGGATTTATGATCCAAGACCGGGATGTGAAGGATTAATCCGCCTGTCTAACGCAGGCCATGAACCTGTTGTGCTTCATCAAGATGATGAATTTGAAACCTTTGGCGCAGATGGCCCGCCCCTTGGTATTGTGCCGCCCATGCCCGGTGAGGATGGGGCTTATCAAGAAGTACAAATTTTCCCAAAAGGCGGCTCTCTTTATATCTATACTGATGGTCTGACAGAGGGCTATACCCAAAGCGGCGCGCCATTAGATACAATCGGGGTGCGCAAAATCCTGAATGCCTTTCAGGACCAACCCTTAAAGGTCCAGCTCCATCACCTTGTGCAGGCGGTTTCACAAAGTGGTGAGAAGCTGCGCGATGATGTGACGGTTTTAGCCTTAACCGATTCGCTTCGCAAAGATGACGAGATTGAAGTTAAAGCCAGCTTTGATGATAGTGAACAAATCGAAGAAGCCGATGGGGAATGGCTGATTGATTTTAAATTCCCGGCGCGCCCCAGCTGGATGAAACTATCGCGTGCCTGCGTGCGCGAAGCCTGTTTAAAAGTCGGTTGTGATGAACAGACCACAACCGATGTCGTGCTTGCCTTGGATGAAGCCTGTCAGAATGTCATTCGCCATGCTTACGGCGGGTCCAGTGATGAAGAGATTGAACTGACCGTGCGCCAAAGACCGGGCCGACTGGTCTTTCGCCTGCGTGATTTTGCCCCCATGGTTGCACCGGGCATTATCAAACCACGTGATTTAGAAGAACTACGCCCCGGCGGGCTTGGCACGCACCTCATTCAGGAAGTTATGGACGATGTGCAGTATCTTCGCCCCACACAAGGCGAAGGAAACCTGCTAAGATTAGTTAAAAATATAGAATTGAATAAAGGCTAAGAAAAAATGGACCTCACAAAACGTGAAGAAAACGGCGTTATCATCTTTGAACTGAGCGGTGAAGTTGATCTAGAAACCTCTCCGCAACTGCGCCAAGCCCTGTTAGAACAAGTCAATAATGGTCAAGCCGTTGTGGTGGGTATGGCTGATGTCTCATATATTGACAGTTCAGGCATTGCCAGCCTTGTTGAGGCTTTCCAGACCGGGCGGCGCAACACAACGGGCTTTGCACTGGCAAATATTTCTGAAAGTGCCATGCGTGTTTTACAACTGGCTCGCTTGGATAAAGTCTTTACAATCCATGGCACAATTGATGAAGCTGTTAGCGCGCTCAATACGTAAACACTCATTTTTCTAAAGGGTATAAAATGGGCGAACGAGAGGCTGACAACAGCCCCCTTGCACAAAAGGTCGAAAATGTCGGGCGCAACACCTTGGTGGGTGTGTCTGAAATCGGCTATTGCGCGTCTCTTATATGGGAAAGCCTCTACTGGGCGTTTATGGGGAAAGCCATGGGCCAGCCCGTTCGCCTGCAATCTGTTTTTGCCCAGATGATGGAAACTGGCATTCGTGCTATTCCCATTGTTGCCATGCTCGGGGTCACCGTTGGGATGATGCTTGCCATTCAAGGCATCTATACCATGCGGATTTTTGGTGCAGAAAGCCATGTCACTATCGGTATTGCCTTTTCCGTTGTGCGTGAATTTGCCCCGCTGATCACAGGCATTTTAGTTGCTGGGCGCTCAGGCTCGGCCTTGGCTGCGCGCATTGGCATTATGAACATCAACCAAGAAGTCGATGCGCTCTCGGTTATGGGGATTAATCCGGTGCGTTTTCTTGTGGCCCCAGCCCTCCTTGCCATGGTGATTATGGTGCCTTGCTTAACCTTTTTTGCCGATGTGATCGGCCTGCTTGGTGCGGGCCTTTATGTCTCGCTTGATCTGGGGATTTCTCTGGCGGCTTATTGGGATCAGGTCTTTGAATGGTTAAGTGTAGATGATGTCATGCACGGGCTTGGTAAAAGTGTTCTCTTTGCCATTCTCATTGCTGTCATTGGTGTGGCCAATGGCGCAGGTGTGCGCGGCGGCGCTGAAGGGGTGGGTAAAGTTACCACACGGGCGGTTGTGCAATCCATTTCAGCCATTGTTTTAACCGATATGCTCTTTGCTTTCATGGTGACACGATGAGTAAACCCACAGAAGCCCAACTGCTGGCCCGCGACAAGATCATTGAGGTTGAAGACCTTGTCACCCATTATGGCGAGCGCCAAATCCTCAATGGCATTTCCATGGATGTGCGCGATGGGGAGATCATGGTGATTATGGGTGGCTCGGGCTCAGGTAAGTCCACCTTGCTGCGCCATCTCATGAGCTTGGAAGCCGCCACTTCCGGCACCATGAAGCTTTTGGGCAAAAACATTGCTGATCTTTCCCTTAAAGAAACCTATGACTTGCGCAAAAAAATTGGCGTGGCATTTCAAGGCGGGGCGCTTTTTAGTTCCATGAGCGTGGGGGAAAATATCAAGCTGCCTTTGCGCGAACATACCAAACAGCCCGAAATGACCATGGATATCATGATGCGCATGAAGCTTGAAGTGGTTGATTTGGCAGGTTTTGAAGATTTGACCCCTTCTGAATTATCCGGCGGCATGCTTAAACGCGCCGCTGTTGCACGCGCCATTATCATGGACCCGAAGCTACTGTTTTTTGATGAGCCAAGCGCGGGCCTTGACCCCGTGGTTGCCGCCCAACTTGATGAGCTTATCTTGCGCCTGCGCGATGCTATGGGCATGTCCATTGTGGTGGTCACCCATGAACTGGATAGCGCCTTTCGCATTGCAGACCGCATCACCATGCTGGATCGAGGCAATATTTTGATGGTGGATACACCGGAAAATATGAAAAACTCGTCCAACCAACGCATTCAAAACCTGTTAAACCGCCGCATCGAGGAAGAAGAACTTGATGCCGACGCATACCTTCGTCGCCTAACTGGAGAGGACCTTCACCCATGAGCGCCCTGAAAAACGCCAAGATGAACTATATGATCGTTGGCAGCTTTGTCATCGCCAGTATCGTGTGCTTGATCATCGCCGTTGCTCTGCTCACCGGGCGCACCGGATCGGTTGATACCTATTACACCCTCTATAACCGTGTACAGGGGCTGAAATTTGGCACCCAAGTGGTCTATGAAGGCTATCCGGTGGGACAGATTGAACAGATCATTCCTGAAAAACATGATGGACGCATGCGTTTTAGGGTGGAAATGTCTGTGGCTGAAGGCTGGGACATTCCCCAAGATAGTGTGGCTGCGGTTTCTTCCGCCGGCCTTTTATCTGCACTGACCATCAACATTCGCGCAGGCGATAGCCCCACGCCCCTCACGCCGGGTGATAAAATCATGGGGATTGAAAATGCCGATATGTTTGCTGCCATGTCCTCACTGGCAGAACAGATCAGCTCGCTTATGGAAACAGATGTACGCCCGCTCTTGCTCAGCCTGAATACAGCTGTCAACAGCGTTTTTTTTTTCAAGCAGAAGACGGCATACGAGATTGCCACCAAGCTGAAAGACATTATTGATGAAATCGGTGTACGCACGCCGCAAATTGCCGATAACCTTGAAAGTTTCAGCACGGATTTAAATAGCTCAGGCAGCGAGCTTGCAAAGATTTTATCGCCTAACAATCGCCAGAAAATCAACAGCACCATTGCTGATCTTGATAAGCTGGGCTCCACCTTGGAAAAAGCCGATCATATGGTGGGCAATATGGATAATATGGTTACTGATAGTAAGCCGGAGATGGAAAAAGCCATTGCTGATTTGCGTTTCGTGATGGAAACGCTTTCGCGCCATATTGATACGATTTCGCAAAACCTTGAAGGCACCAGCCGCAATATGTACGAATTTAGCCGTCATATCCGCCAGAACCCGGGCCTGTTGTTGGGCGGAACCCCACCAACGGATAAAGCACGTTAAGGGCAAAGGAGAAACAAAATGAAAAACACCCTGCTCACCTCTCTCGCTTTTGGCGCCAGTGCGTTTTTACTGGCAGCTTGCGCCCAGCCTGAATTGCCCCAAGACAATTATTATCGCCTGAATGTGAAAACACCAACCTCAGGCATGGTCAAACTGGATGGCGTGTTAGAGGTAGAACGTTTTCGCGCCGATGGTCTGATTTCGGGTCGCCCCATTGCCTATAGTGAGGGCAAGGGCCACCTTTCAGAATATCATTATCATTTCTGGGTGGAGCCACCTGTTGACCTGCTGCAAGACGCTATGGTCAAATTCTTGCGCGCTGCCAACCTTGCCAAACATGTGGTCACACCTGAGCTGCGCATGGATGAGCATTACCTGCTCACCGGAAAGATCAAACGTTTAGAGCGTGATCTTGCCAGCCGTGATAAAGTCGCCGTTGAGATTGAGATTGGCCTAAAGCGCACATCCGATGATAAAATTATCGTGCTAAAAACCTATGCAAGAGAATTAGTGCAAAGCGATAGTGGCGTTAATGGGGCTGTTGCTGCTATGAATGCGGCCCTTTCAGATATTTATGCTGAATTTCTTAATGATGTGAGATAAAGCCTGTGCCTCGTCCGTTTTCCACGCGCCGCCGATCGCGCCCCAATACGACCAAAACTAAAAAACCATCCCTGCCCAAAGAATTGATGGAAGTTTCCATTTATAGCGTTGGCGCAAAAGGTGATGGCTTGGGCCGTGATGATACAGGCCATGATTTTTTTGTGCCCTATACGGTTGAAGGCGATGTGGTGAAGGTGCGCGTTACCGATAAGCGCCAAGATGCCTATATTGGTGAGGTGAAAGAAATCATCACCCCCTCAACCCACCGCATTGAGGCACCTTGCCCGCATTATACCAAATGCGGTGGTTGTAACCTGCAACATATGGATGAGCATTATTATCACGAATGGAAAACCCACAAGGTGATCGATATCATCCGTCGCAGTGGCATCATTCATGAAATGGAACCGGCCTTTTTTGGTAAACCGTCTGCGCGCAGACGTGCCTCTTTTGCGGTGATGAAAAAAGGTAAAAAAATCATCTTTGGCTTTAATGCCCGTTCCAGCCATCGCATTGAAGAAATTGGAAACTGCCTGTTGCTCACACCTGAGCTGAATGCCCTGATTACGCCATTGCGTGAACTTTTGCCCAAGATCATGAAACAGGAAGGCCGCGGTGATATTATCATCAACTTCCCGCTTGAAAGCAGTGATATCGTCTTTTCCCTGCCCGGTCGCCTTGAATTTAAAGCCCATGAACATCTCATGGCTTTTGTTGAAAAACATAATGTCGGGCGGGTTTCATGGCGCGAAAATGGACGGGGTGAGCCTGATACCATCGCACAACACTGCGCTGTGACCACCGAATTTTCCGGTTCTTCTATTGAGCTTCCCCCAGCCCCGTTTTTGCAACCCAGTAAAGAAGGCGAGCAAGCCCTTGTGGATTTTGCCCTTAGTGCGCTTAATGGGGAGAAAAAGGTCCTTGACCTTTATGCAGGCTGTGGCAGCTTCACCTTTGCCTTGGCAACCAAATCCATCGTCCACGCCGTTGAAAGCAATGGCGCTGCCCTTAAAGCCTTGGAACTCTCTGCCGGGCGCGCAGGCATTGGTGGGCGCATCACAACAGAGGTGCGCGACCTTGATCGCCAGCCTTTAATGGGTAAAGAGCTTGCCAAATATGATGCGGTTCTCTTTGACCCGCCCCGCGCAGGCGCACGCGAACAAGCCGAAGCCTTGGCTGAAAGTGATATCAAGCTGATCATCGCCATTTCATGTAATCCCGCCACCTTTGGGCGCGATGCAGCAGCCTTGCTTAATGGTGGCTATGAGCTTGAAAAGATCATGCCTGTGGACCAGTTTACATGGTCTGATCATGTGGAAGTTGCTGCTATTTTCCGCAGACCTTAAGGCCTGTTTAAGCGCGCGAGTAACCAGTGTGCATAATGTATCTGGTGCAAGACGTTGTGCGATTGAATTTCACGCCAAAATAACAAAAACTAGGCTTTGGAACAGGACCCGCCGCCTAAAACGCAGAATTTGGCACAATGGGGGTGGTTTAGCTTAACTTCTTTATCTGCCTTTGAAAGCTCAGCCCCCATCTCAAACTTTTCATCATAGGGCAAGAGTGTACAGGGCACGACCACGGGATGGTCTGCGCCTTTGCGCTTGATGATCATACGTGAGGTCGCACACATCATGGCCTCGGGCTGCACCCCAACAATATCCCAACAGGCCACGGTAATTTCCGGCACCTCTGCCTGTTCATCCATTTCAGGAAAGAGAACCAGCCCCATGGGGTCTTGTGCATCTACAGGGATATTTTCCCGCACAAACATCTCACCATAGCCTGCGCGTTCACTCGCTTCATCCTCATGCCAGACCGTGCGCCCGGCAATGGCGAGTTTGAAACCATTTTGCGCAAGCCATGATAAACCTTCAATCATTGGGTCCCATGACCCTTGCCCACGCAAAGACTCATGGTCCTCTTTTAGGTAATGATCAACAGAGACCCGCACGCCCAGTTTATCCCCATAGGTTTCTTTCAGGCCAAGAAGCTCAGCCTTTTTCTGATGTAAGGGCTTCATGGCATTGCTCAGCACCAGTACTTCAAACCCACGCTCCAGACACGCGGTTAAAATAGGGATAATATCCGGGTTCATAAACGGCTCGCCCCCGGTCAAACCGATTTCACGCACATCCATGTGATGGTCCGCAATTTCATCCAGATAGCTTTCCACCTCACTCAAGGTGATATAAGCAAGGCTATCATTTTTCGGACTGGATTCCATATAACAGCCCTGACAGGTGATATTACACAGACTGCCCGTATTAAACCAAAGCGTATGAAGATGGGTAAGCCCCACCAACGCGCGGGTTTCCCCCTTGGCCGTAATATCGGGATGTTCGAATTTTTGATACTGAAGCGTGCTATCCACAAGCCTGTCCTTTAATGCGGGTCGTTACCATACTTATAGATGTACCCCCAGAGACAGAAAAGACCAATTCAAAAAAATGTGAAGTGTCCCTTCCGAAATGATGTATGATCCTATATTAGAAAAGGCAAGAGCGGATTTTCTCTTTATCCGTGCATGATGAAATAGGTAAAAAAAGTGAAAGATTTAAGCTTCACAAATGTCAGAATGGCACTTGGCGAACCCAGCCTTGAAACAAGGCGGGCCTTGTCTGCTGTCCTACATCAAAAAGGCTTTCACGATATTATTCCAGCTGCCAGCCTTGAGACGATTGTTGATAGCGTCACAACAGACCGCGCAGACCTTATCGTCTGTGATGCCCATATCGAAGGGGGCGATCTCTATCAGTTGGTGCATGACATTCGCCATGGTAAAATCGGCTCAAACCCGTTTTTAGTCATCATCATTCTTGCAGACCAGCCCGATGTTGAATTGGTTAAAAGACTTGTTGATGCGGGCGTTGATGATATTTTAACCAAACCCATCACCGCGGGTAAATTTGCAGATCACATCATTCATCTTAGTAAACACCGCAAAGATTTTGTTGTCACCGTTGATTATATCGGACCGGATCGTCGAAAAGACGGCCCGCGCCCCGGTACACAAGTCATCCCGACCATTAAAGTTCCCAACCCTTTGCAAGATATTACATCGGGCAGTAACCTCAATAAAATCAAACACGAGATTGAAGACGCCAAGAGAAAGATCAACGAGCAACAGGTAGAACGCCTCGCCTATCAGGCCTGTTATCTCTCAGACCATCTGGTCAGCGCTTATGATAGTGAGCCCGATAAAGAAGTCGTGCCTATGATCACGCGCCTTGAGGCCGTGACATCCGAGTTAGAGGAAAAACTGCCTCTCTCATCATACGCCCATGCGCGCAAACCCTGCTCTCAACTCTTAGATATGGCCCATCGCTTACATCGTGAGCCTCTCAATCCCAAGGCCGAAAATGTGCAACGGCTGTCCGTCCTCTCACAGGAACTTCATGACCTGTTTGTTCAGATCAATCCAGATGCCTTTCCTGAAAAAGCGCATGAAGGTCAGGATAACCAAGACGATTATGACAATTCTGCGCCATTTGATGAGTCGATCCTGTCGCAGGAAGAATTGTTTAAGCGCCTAAATACGATGGAATAAAAACGCCTTAAGATAGATACGGCTTAAACTTGGCATCTTCTTTTGCAATATGGTTTTCCACCCATTCCACC
Organism: Candidatus Terasakiella magnetica; assembly: GCF_900093605.1. NCBI lineage: Bacteria > Pseudomonadati > Pseudomonadota > Alphaproteobacteria > Rhodospirillales > Terasakiellaceae > Terasakiella > Terasakiella magnetica. Next base: position 102,993 of record NZ_FLYE01000044.1, on the reverse strand, counting down.
ATTTTTTGCAAAACTTGTATTTTATCGGGGCGGTCTTCATCTTTAAAGGCGAGATAAAGATCATGAAAAATCTGGCGGTATTTTTCATGCAAAAGCTTATGGCTCAACAACTCGCTAAACCCACGATCTTCAAAAAGCTGTTCTTCATAATCCATATGGGCATAAAGGTGTGACGCCAGTTCAGCCAAAACAAAATCACTGTCAGGGCCCTCTTGCGCGGATGTATCCATCGCCGTGGAAAGTTCATTTATCAATTGCACGAGCACTTTATGCTGCTGATCTAATGATGGCTCCCCAAGAAGAAAAGCATCATCCCATTGTAATATCGTCATTATCACACCAAAATACTCTGAATAGTTGAGCTAATTATTACACAATAAAACAAAAAACGTAAAGACCTCTCAACCATCTTCTTCCATAGCATTCATTTTTATAGCGTAATACGAGTATGATAAGACAGAATATATCTTTCATGTTTTTTTGTTGAAGCGACAGGCCAGATCGGATAAAAGCACCAGAGACAAAAAGCGGGCGTAGTTCAATGGTAGAACGACAGCTTCCCAAGCTGTACACGAGGGTTCGATTCCCTTCGCCCGCTCCAGCTTTTTTCTCATTATATATCAATGACTTATAGGTCCATTTTTTCTGGATTTTGCTGGCATTTTTTTTGATTTTTTTCTATTTTTGAATCACTTTTGAATCACCAAGGTGTTTTAATCAGTGGCTACGGTCAGGCGGCACGGTAAAAAATGGCAAGGAATCGTGAGACGCAAGGGTTGTAAATCCAGCGTTAAAAGCTTTGCCAGGAAGTCAGATTTGATGAGGTGGGTTCGTTCAGAAGAGACAACCATAGACGCACTACAGAATGGTGATGACCACAGGATTTTGGATGAGTTGTCATTGGGTGATTTATTGGTCAGATACCGTGATGCAGTATCACCCATCAAGAAGTCGTATCGGCACGAACGCAACCGCATAAACTTAATCCTACGTCACCCAATCACGCAGTTAAAACTATCAGAACTTAACAGTGGATATTTTGCAAGATACCGAGATGACCGACTACGCACCACAGGACCGCAGAGCGTTCGCCACGAGCTAAACACATTCAGTATTGTTATACGCACAGCCAAGATTGATTGGTCCATTCCAATCCATAGCGTTTGGTTGGATGATATTCGTAAGCCTAAGATACCAGCAGCACGAGATAGACGGTTGATGGGTGATGAGTATGAACGATTGATGATTGCCGCGAAGGACAGCTTATCAATCCATATGCCCAACATTATTGAGTTCGCCATTCAGACAGGAATGAGGATTGGTGAAATAGCCAGTTTGGAATGGTCCAACATATCGCTACACCAACGCATAGCGCATTTGCCAGATACCAAGAATGGAACGAGCCGTGATGTTCCATTGAGCACGACAGCCGTTCAGGTGTTGTCGCAGCAACACGGCTATAATGATGACCATCCATTTCCAATCACCAAGCACGGTATCGGTGCAGCATTTAGGAAGATATGTAAAAGCGCAGGCATTAAAAATCTACGGTTCCACGATTTGAGGCACGAAGCTATCAGCCGATTATTTGAACACGGTTTAGCCATTCCAGAAGTAGCGTTGATATCGGGGCATAAGGACTTTAGAATGTTGGCACGATATACCCATTTGAAGGCACAGAATATCGTTCATAAGTTGGGCTAAATAACAGTTCAATGTATAGATAGTGAGACACGCTTATGAACGACTTAGACCAACAAGACATAGACCAAGACTACCGAATGCCAATGTTGCCAGCCCGTGATGAATGTTATTCAGAGCAGATTGAGTTGAGGTTGATGGCTATGGGGTTGCTACCAACGCCTAATCAAGATGACGATAAAGCTTTGTCATAAACAGCAATGGATAAATCCATAGCCAGTTGTTTGAGTTCTTCACCAGCGACCCTACCAACATTTGAAGCCAGTAGATTATTCGCAGTTTTATCCACCGATGCAGTCAGAACAATCATTGTCGGCAATGGTAAATCTTTTCCACGCGCACGATATGACCGAGCATAACTTTCACATTTTTTAAGATACCTTTTTGAGTAATCATTCCAGCCAGAGACCAACCCGCATTCCTTTAATATGGTGAATGTATAGTTCAGATAGTTCATTTTTTATTCCATTGTTTTGAGCTACTTTTGTAGCAATCATCATAAATACGATTGTTAAATATTGAATAGCAGGTCAGCCATTTGGTATTATACAAGATAACAATGGTATTTATTAAAAATGAACAACAATAAGAATAAAAAATGGGAAGACTACGAAGGGAATATTCCTAAAGAACAATCCTACATTAACAATAAACGACTACGGTCCGACCTTATAGAATGGTTGAACAATGAGGGTTGGGGCAACGCTTTAGCTTATACATTCACCTTTCCAAGCGGTGATAAAAACCGTGAATGGGTGATGAATATGACGAAGATATTTTTCAACGCTATAGATAAAAAAGTTTATGGCGGTCATTCACGGCATAGGAAGCCCCGACGGTGTCAGCGTATCAATGCTATTGAGCACGGTGCTAATAATAACAACTATCATATTCACGGCATCATAAAAGTTCCGTCCAACGGGTTCGCCAATAAAGCATTCACGAACATTGACCGCTTTAGATTGATGATGGGTGAAGTATGGGAATCAACGGTTCCATTCAATCGTGATATCACGCCATACCGTTATCAGATTGAAGAACCCAATAATCCAACATTGGGTCATTCACCCGAACAATGGATAACCTATTTTTCTAAAACGATGACGAAGCTAAACCCCGAAGCCATATGCTTAAACACGCTATGGCAATGCAATGACGATGGGAAGTCATTGACCTAAAAAACGAAGATAATACACGGTTGTTTAAGGTATCGCACCGTGTTCATTTTCATATATATCAACTTAAAAAATGCTATCAATGGGTAGTGTTTATTGGAAGGTATTATCTAAAACCTAAAAACAATGCAGAGACAACAATCATTAAAAAGAGTCTAACTATAAAGTTAATAATATTCAGAATGATTTCTTAATATAGTTCATAGCCAACTTATCAATATGAGATTGATTTTTGAGTTCGTCAGCAGCAGCTAAATCAGTTTCAGATGAATCAGAACCAGTTCCATACATAACACCCAAGAGCTTTGATTTTTTGAGGTCCAATCGCTTTTGGCGTTTTTTGAGCAAGTTCATTTTGCGCAATCCACGCAATGTAATCTTTGCCATTTTCTTTTTGTCAGTTCGTATTGTTTTTTTGGATGGGTCATAGTGGATACCATTTCCACAGCTATGACCAAGTATTTCATATAATCGCATACCAGTATTTATTAAGTATAAAAATGTTATCATTTGTATCTTTGCTATAAATCACGCAGTAATACACAGGTTTTGTCAGTATAGTTTGTATATACATCTTAATAATGTTATAATACACTTAATAAAATGAAGTAGTGAATGGTTTGGATTTAAGTTATGAGCAAGCAAGCTAAAGTATTAAGCGAACAAGAAGTGAAGCAAGTGTTGGCGATGATTGCCACGAACCGCCACGCCGAACGCAACCGTGCAATATTTATGTTGAGTTATTTAGCAGGCTTAAGAGCGATTGAGATTGCGTCATTACGTGTATCAGACATTGCCGTAGATGATAAAGTTCAAGACCGCATTGTCCTTAACAAGACACAGACCAAGGGTAATGACGCGCGGGTCATTTTTGTATCAGACAAGTTGCGCAAGGAACTTAAATCATATTTGGAATCAATAACCGTTCGCGTTGATAGCCAGCCGTTATTTTTTGGTCAGAAGGGTTCATTCAGCCGCCATAGCATTTGTATGCTATTGGGTCGCATCTATGAGCAAGCAGGTATCAAGGGTGCCAGTAGCCATTCAGGTCGTCGCACATTCGCCACGACCTTAGCCGATAAAGGTATTGGTATTCGTGTAATCCAACGATTGATGGGTCATAGCCATATCAGTACGACCGCCCAATATGTTGATGTTCGTGATTCACAGTTGGAACAAGCCGTGCAGTTGATTTAGATATTTGGGAACTTATGTTGAACCGCTTTCACTATGAGTGATTGGAGTTCCATTCCAACTACCTTTGCTTTGTCATAATCTTTATCGGCTACATAGCCTTTGAACTTTGGAATCAAGGTTTCGTAGTCAGAACGGCAGCTATCACAACAATCAAGTATGATATCTTTGAAGTCAGCCATAGCTTTATCAACATTCCAATGACCATTATGCTCACCAATAACACCCTCGGTCATTTGGTTATATTGATAAGCCCATTCATCAAGAATCTTAATACCGTCAGTTGGCACACCTAAACCCTTATATGATTTATTAACCCCATTCTACGCCATTTATGGCATACTCCATTTTGTTCTATCAAGAACAACCAGAAGCCACATTATAAATATTTTATTAGATTAGTGGCATCACTTATATGGGTTAATACCTTTGGAATATTTTTGAATCATTTTTTTGATTTTTTATTTCTATTTTATGATTTCATTTTAGCTAACACTTTGATTCTAAAAGGTGAATAAGAGTGTAAAAAAGACAATAGAATCAACAGTTTATTCCCAAGCTGTACACGAGGGTTCGATTCCCTTCGCCCGCTCCAGCTTTTCCAAAATATCACATGTAAGACATTGAGGTTAAACAGTTCATATTGTTTAAAGGCTCATAGTGATGTCTAAAGTGATGCCTAAAGCCACTATTCAAACCAATGTTTCGTCTTATTGGCGATGAATACCAAAGATAACATAACTGGGACTTCTACCAGCACGCCCACCACGGTTGCCAATGCCGCACCCGAATGTAAGCCAAACAGAGAAATTGCTACAGCAACGGCAAGCTCAAAGAAATTTGATGTTCCGATCAACGCAGCAGGAGCAGCAATATTATGGGACAGCTTCAATGCCTTTGCCCCAAGATATGCAATGATAAAGATTCCATAGGTTTGCAGTGTTAATGGTATTGCTATTAGAAAAATTGTCTGAGGTTGGGCAATGATGGTTTCTGCTTGAAAGCCAAACAGAAGAATCACCGTTGAGAGCAACCCTACGACTGACCACGGTTTAATTTTTTGAACAAAATTTGTCAGACGATCTTCATCATCTCTGCGCTCTAATTTCTTGCGGGTAACGACCCCCATCAACAATGGAAATACGACATAAAGAATGACCGACAGTAGCAATGTTTCCCATGGGACGTGAATATCAGTTACACCAAGTAAGAATGCTGCAATGGGGGCAAAGGCAAAGACCATGATAATGTCATTTACCGAGACTTGCACCAAAGTGTAGTTCGGATCACCTTTGGTCAGTTGGCTCCATACAAAAACCATGGCAGTGCATGGAGCAACCCCTAATAAAATCATGCCTGCGATATATTGTTCAGCCGATTGTGGATCGACCCAATCTGCAAAAAGAACCTTGAAGAACAACCACCCCAAACCAGCCATAGTGAAGGGTTTAATCAACCAATTGATGATGACCGTGAGAACCAGACCTTTGGGTTTTCGTCCAATGTCTTTGATCGACGAAAAATCAATTTGCACCATCATAGGATAAATCATCACCCAGATGAGGACCGCCACAACAAGATTTACATGAGCAAATTCAAGGGCTGCAATAGCTGAAAATACGGGCGGAAATAGATTTCCCAACAACACACCTGCCAAAATACACAGGCCAACCCATATGGTTAAGTATCGTTCAAATAGCCCCATCAAAGTGCCTCATTTCTTTTAGACGGTATATGGTAAGAGCATTCTCTCTACCCTTAACTTCAATACGACTAATTTGCTAGGTTTAAGCTGTGTTCGCAATCAACCCTAATGGTAATACGGGGTTTTATAACTTTAGCTTATACGAATTTATCTAATTAATTTAACCACAACAGGATGAACCTTCCTGAATAGGTGGACAAGGCTAAACTCACAAAGCAAGTGAAATTGATACATGTAGGAGACAGCAGAATCACTTAAAGATCGACTTCGCCCACTCCAGTTCTTTTATTCTCTGAAAATTACATCTATTTTAACCCAACAAAAGCTCAGCTTATTGTTTGGCATTTTCACGCCCCTAAAGCCATACTTCGCAAAACAAGTAACCATCTAAGTATAAAAAAACAAATTGAAATAAATTAAATACTCATAAGTAAAAGTAAGGTTTTTATTTGGTAATTAAATCATTAATAAAACAAAAAAAAACGCATTTCACCAAAAACAATACTTCATAATAACTATTGCATTAAATAAACATTATGTAATTTGATTAACAACACCAATGCGTCAATTATAATTTCATATATTGATTATTGACAGACTGCCTGTAAGCTCCTAGCTTTTATTTATCTGCGAACCCCTTATGAGTGGTTCGCTTTTTTATTAGAAAGAAAAATAACAGGGAGACGGCTAATGAAGAAGATGATGATTGGGGCAATGAGCCTTGTGGCAGCACTGGCCACATCACAAGCGGCTGAAGCTTGTGGCAAAGTCACCATTGCAGATATGAACTGGAGCTCAGCTGAGCTTATGGCCAATGTGGATATGTTCATTCTGAAAAATGGCTATGGCTGTGATGCCGAGCTGGTTCCCGGTGATACAATGCCAACAGGAACGTCCATGATTGAAAAAGGCGAGCCTGATGTGGCGCCTGAGATGTGGACAAACTCTTTCCCGCAAATCTTTAAAGATGCCGGTGAAGGTAAGAAACTGCGCATTGCGGGCAAATCCCTGTCTGATGGCGGTGAAGAAGGTTTCTGGGTGCCGGAATATCTGGTCAAACAAAACCCTGAACTGGCTACAATCGAAGGCATCATGAAAAATGCCAAAATGTTTAAACACCCAGAAGACCCAGATCTTGGCGCTTTTTATGGCTGCCCGGCGGGTTGGGGTTGCCAAATTTCTTCCGGTCACCTGTTTAAATCTTTGAAACTGGCTGATGCGGGTTTTGATTATGTTGATCCAGGTTCAGGTGCTGGCTTATCCGGCTCTATTGCCAAGGCTTACACTGGTGAAAAACCATGGTTTGGCTATTACTGGGCCCCAACGGCTGTGCTGGGTAAATATAAAATGGTCATGGTTGATTTCGGCTCTGGTGTAGATGCTGAACATTTCAAAGGCTGCCTATCCCAAAAAGATTGTGAAGAGCCAAAAACATCCATGTATCCGCCTTCACCGGTTTACACGGTGACTGCAAGCGACTTTGCAAGCAAAAACCCACAAGCCTATGACTATTTCACCAAACGTTCGTTTACCAACGCACAGATGAACGAACTGCTGGCCTGGAAAGAAGAAGAACAGGCTGATGGTGGTATTGCGGCTGAGCATTTCATCAAAAATTATGAAGCAATCTGGAGCAAATGGGTCTCTGGTGATGCGGCTGCAAAACTTAAAAAAGCAGCAAATAACCTTTAAAACATTAAGGCTCCATCCTTCGCGGTGGGGCCTTTTTTCTTTTATATAAATCGAATTGAGACAGACTGATGGCTGAAAAATCTTGGCTCACCGACTTCCCGCAAATGGCGCGTAGCGACCTTATCGCCATTCGTAAAGGGCTGGATGGGGCCTATCGCGACTTTTCACGATCTTACGGGGATATTATTGAAAGTATCTTTGATCCTTTACTCTATTTCCTTGTCTGGTTTGAAAAACTCCTGCTCGCCACACCATGGTGGGTGGTTTTGATCGTCATCACCGCCTTGGTCTATCTGGCGTCTCGTTCGTGGAAAATGTCGGGCGCTGTTATCGTTGCCTTCCTTGCCATTGGCTATTTTGGCATGTGGGATAACACCATGCGCACCATGAGCATCATTGTGGTCTGCACCTTTATCTCCATTGCCGTGGGCATCCCCATTGGCATTATGATGGCGCGCTCTGATCGGGTGCAGGCCATTGTCACGCCAATCCTTGATATCATGCAGACCATGCCGGCCTTTGTGTATCTCATCCCTGTGGTGATGTTGCTGGGTATCGGTAAGGTGCCCGGTGTTATCGCCGTTGTGATCTATGCCATCCCCCCTGTTATTCGCCTCACCAACCTTGGTATTCGCCTCGTTGATAAAGAGGTATTAGAGGCCGCAACCGCTTATGGCGCAAGCAAGGCGCAACGCCTGTGGGAAGTGCAGCTTCCCCTTGCCATGCCCACCATTATGGCGGGCATCAACCAAACCATTATGATGGCCTTGGCCATGGTGGTGATTGCCTCCATGATCGGGGTTAAAGGGCTTGGTCAACCTGTTTTAAAATCCATTACCAACCAGTATTTCACCATGGGCTTGCTCAATGGTCTTGCCATTGTAGTCCTTGCCATTGTTTTTGACCGTGTGACACAGGCTTATGCCAAACGCACCCAAAAACATTTAGGAGACAATCAACATGCCTGAGTGTTTGATTAAAATTGAAGGCCTCTACAAACTGTTTGGCAACACACCAAAACAGTATATGGAGCTCGTCCATCAAGGGAAATCCAAAGATGATATTCTGGCTGAAACGGGCCACACTTTGGGCTTAAAAGATATCAACCTTGATATTAAAAGAGGTGAAATTTTCGTGATTATGGGCCTGTCGGGCTCTGGTAAATCAACCTTGATCCGCCACTTCAACCGCTTGATTGACCCAACAGAAGGTAAGATCATTGTTGAGGGCAAAGACGTCATGGATTTTTCCGCCAAAGAGCTGGAAACCTTTCGCCGTCATAAAATGTCCATGGTCTTTCAACGTTTTGGCCTGATGCCTCACCGCACGGTGATTGAGAATGTAGCCTATGGCCTGTCTGTTCAAGGTGTTGATAAAACCACGCGTGAAACAAAGGCTAAAGAATGGTTAGAGACTGTTGGCTTAGCGGGATATGAAGATCAATATCCAAGCCAGCTTTCTGGTGGGCAACAACAACGCGTAGGCCTTGCCCGCGCGCTCTGCACAGATGCTGAGATTTTGCTGATGGATGAGGCGTTTTCCGCCCTTGATCCGCTTATTCGCTCCGAAATGCAGGACCAGCTAATTGAGTTGCAGGAAAAACTCCATAAAACCATCGTCTTTATTACCCACGATCTGGATGAAGCCCTGCGCCTTGGTGATCGCATTGCCATTTTAAAAGATGGTGAACTGGTCCAACAAGGTGCACCAGAAGAAATCCTGCTCAACCCGGCAACCGATTATGTGGAAGCTTTTGTAAAAGACGTTAACCGCGCCCGTGCGCTTACCGTTGAAACGGTGATGAAGCCACCTGCGTGTCGCATCACGGCAGAAACCATTGGTGAAGCCCTTATCCAAATGAAAAAGGAAAAGGGTGATTATGGTTATTACGTCAATGATGACGGCTATCAAGGGGTGATTTTACAAGAAACGCTGGAAGATGCACCACAGGGTGATTATGGCAACAAGCTGTGTAATGACATTTACGAGCAGGTTGACCCCATTTCACCAGATAGCGTGCTTGAAGAAGTCATCCCCGATACATTGGATACGGACTTCCCACTGCCTGTGGTCAATGATAATGGTGACCTCAAAGGCCAGCTGTCGCGCTCTTCTTTGGTGAAGGTCCTAAGCAGTTAAGTTTTGCTTGTGCTGCATTGCAATATCGCTTAAGGGTTACGCCCAGTTACCATTGAAGGAAAACCTGTCATGAATATTATTTTGATCGGTATGCGCGGGGCTGGGAAATCCAAAATTTCACGCCGCCTGAGTGTTTTGACAAAGCGCGATGTTTTATCATCTGATCTGTTGATCCAATATGATAATGCAGGAAAATCCATACCGGAAATTCTGGCAGACAACGCTGGCGACTGGCGCGCCTTTCGCGATATGGAATATGCCACATTGCAGAAAATCTGTGCATTGGATGGTAACATCATTGACTGTGGTGGCGGCATCATCGTTGATGTAGATGAAGATGGTAGCGAGATTTATTCAGAGCGCAAGATCGAGCTTTTGCGCCAAAACGGACGTATTGTCTGGCTTAAAGGCGATATCCCCCGTTTAGCTGCCAAAGTAAAAGGCGATGCCAAACGCCCATCATTATCAGAAACCAAATCAGCCGAAGAAGTCATGATGCGCCGTTTGCCTTTTTATGAAAAGGCCGCCGACATCATCATCGATATTGAAAACCTCTCTAAAAAAGAACTTACCGCACAGGTTCATGAGGAAATTAGCAAATATCTTTGATAAGGGTCATTTGATCCTGTTGATAAATCGGGTAGTGTAAAAGCCTCACTCACCCTCTTCCTTGCTTTGGCAAGCTTATAAAGGTTCGGCTTTGATGAAAAAAACACTCCGCATATTCAGCATGGGATGCCTCCTTGCTTTAAGCGCCTGTGGTGAACCCGCGCCCGTGACCTGGAATGCCAACCTTGATGTGGACTGCAAGCCACAAGACCCGTTAGACAAAGCCTATGCGACCCTATCCACAAAGAAATTCTGGCGCGAGCAAGAATATGATATGGGCACCTTAAAAAAAGCTGGCGAGAAAAACCTGAGCATGAGCCGCACCGTCCTTGATGATAGCCGCGGCCAAAAAGGCGAATATTTTCAACGCGCCCAAAAAGCCGCCCGCGACCTAGGTTTGAGTGGGGCTGCACAACGCGCCCATGTGAAAGAAAATATGGACCGCTATGATGCAGAAGTTAAAGACATTGAAATGCGCATCAAATATCAGGAAAACGCCTTAAGCTGGGTGCGCAAATGCACCACTGCCGTCCATGCTGAATTGCGCAAATTAAGCCTTTCCCCTGTTGAATATGATCCTGAAAAACGCCCCAGATAACAATGGCTCTTCCCACTGATAAGCTGCTTGATCTTTCTTATTGGAAAGAGCTCAATCCGCATTTAACCGTCTCTCAAAAGCCGACCTTCAATACCCCGATTAAAATGGGGCAGGACCAGCTTGAGCAAATTTCAGATACCATTCACCATGATGGCTATCTTCACCAGCCGCCTGTTTTTGCTGATCAAGATATCTCAGCCTTGCGTTTGGGTATTGAAAATTTGGTTGAAGCTGGATGGCCCGCGGCCTTTATCTATGTCTATGATGAGACATGGGATTTATTTCATCAGCTTGATGAATTTCTCTCCCATTTCTTAGGCGATGACTTTGGCCTGCTTCCCCATTTCTGGGCATGGCATATTGATAAGGATGACAAAGGCGCAACCTCCGGCTGGCCGCCCCATGTGGACTATCCCGGTGAATGTGCTTTTTTTGATGATTTCCTTGTCAGCCTGTCTTTATGGATTCCCCTGACAAATGCCACGCCTGAAAATGGCTGCATGAATATCCTGCCGCTTTCGCGCCAAAAAGAATATGAAAGAGAAATCAAAGAGCCCAGCGATATCTTGCTCCAAGATGTGCGCTGCCTACCTGCCCCATCGGGCTCACTTCTTGGTTGGCGCCAAGACCTGTGGCATTGGTCAGGACGCAGCTCACGCTATGCCAAAGAGCCGCGTATTTCTTTGTCTTTAGAGTTTCAGAATCGAGCATTTGAGCCTTTATGCCCGCCTTTGTTTGACCTCACGACCCCGCCTGAACCTGAAAAACGCATTCGTTTGATCTGTGGTCAATTTGGAAAATATGATCATATGGAACGCGTTGTTGAAGAATTAGAAATAGCCGGGCGCAAAATCGGCATTACCGAGGCTTGACTCTTGCGCCAATCCTGACGACATTAGAGCCATAGCTTGTGGTGCCTATGATAGGGCTGCAAGGACGATACAGATCTCTCGCTTTGATTAAAGGAGACACCTATGCCTCGACTGTCGGTTTTTAACAGTCCCCTACTGTTGGGTTTTGACCATTTTGAACAGGTGCTTGACCGCGTGTCCAAATCCTCTGCTGAAGGCTACCCGCCTTATAATATTGAACAAACCGCACAAAACAGCTTGCGCATCAGCTTGGCTGTGGCTGGGTTTTCCATGGATGACCTTGCGGTCACCATTGAAGATAACCAACTGATGGTGCGCGGCAAAAACACCCAAGATGATAGCGACCGCATTTTCATCCACCGCGGCATTGCTGCACGTCAGTTCCAGCGTAGCTTTGTCCTGGCTGAAGGGGTTGAAGTCACCGCTGCGCGCCTTGAAAAAGGGCTCCTGCATGTGGATTTGGTTTTACCGATTCCCGAGACCCAAGTGCGCAAAATCCCCATTGAGGATATGGAACGCCCCGATGTTCCTGCCAATGCCAAAACCATTGATGTACAACCCGAATAAGAACATTACACTGTCCTTATCACCCTTTTGTGATCGTTTTTTTAGCCTTTTGTAGCAATTTCTTGCTATACTGAGTCTTGTGAACGTACCTGACTTACAACAGAAGGTGACGTAAGGCAGGCTATAATGAACGACATACATGGTGTCGAACAAGAATAGAGGCCGCCATGACCAACTATATATTTAGTGAAGAGCACGCGCTGATTTCTTACACGCGCGAAGAAGCCCATAAAGCGTTCGAACACGAACGTCTGGCTTATGTTATTGAAGAAACTGTCGAAGGAACGCCGGGATTTTCCATCTATAGCGGAACCGGTGAACATTTGGGTCATACCGACACCAGAGACATCGCCTTTGCCACCGCCTTCCAATACGACATGCATGCCCTGAGTGTGCATTAAAAGTCTGAGCAAAAGTATTTATAATATCTCATAGCTTTTACATCTTTTTGCATTCCTCAAAAAAAGGACGCGCAGTGATGTTAAGATGCTTTGTTGTGCGCGAAAGACACCTTGGCTGATTAAACCAAAACCACTCACAACTCTGAGCTTACAAGGCAATTCCCCCTTAATAAGTTGACTCTTATACTCACATCACTTAGAGGTTATTCTAAATAAAACTATAAATTGAGGGTAATAGAATGAAGAAAAGCCGCTTATTGCTGAGCGCAAGCCTGTTGGTACTTGCTACATCCACGGCTCATGCTGATGAGAATCTATTACCCAAAGATTTCTATGTTGGGGCTGGCTTCGGTATTCCAAAATTCTCTGGTGGTGAATCTGATGGTGCCTCCTCTGATGCGATTATTGGTTCCAATAGCGTAACCTTCAAAGGTTTTATGGGATATAATATTAACCCACATTTTGCAGTTGAAGCGGGATACATCTCAATGGGTAAAGCCCATGATGACGATACCTTGCATGACACAATGACTGCAAGTGCATGGGAACTCAATGCCTTAGGACGTGTCCCTTTAACGTCTCGATTTACAAGTTATGGTAAAATCGGTGCCGCTTTTGTTAAATCCAAACTCGAAGATGGCGGCGGTGACCCCGGTATGAGCACAGCTCATTCAACGGACCTGACCGTTGGCTTGGGCCTTGACTATCAAGCCAATGAAAACTTCACCATTCGCGCCGCATGGGATCACTATGAGGGAATGGGAGACATTAAAGGCACATCTGATGCAACAGGTACCTTGAATAACGATAGCGTTAGCTTGAACCTCATCCTCCATGGGGACCGCCCATTTGAAGAAGTTGCCCCGCTTGGTCAGGGTAGTGATAGTGGTTTTTATGTTGGTGGTGGCTTAGGCGTTGCTGACATTGATGGTCGCATTTGTGACCAAACCACTTCCGGCTGTGAAGATGCCAGCGCAGAAAATGAAGCCCAAGACACCGAGATGGCCTATCAAGGCTTTTTAGGCTATCAATATAACAGCTATCTTGCTTTTGAAGCTGGCTACCGCGACCTTGGTCAGTTTAACATTTATAACGATGCCCCATTTGACACCATTGATTTAACCATGTGGAATGCGGATGTTGTCGGGACCCTTCCGGTTACTGAACGTTTTGCCCTTCTTGGTAAAGCAGGTGCCGTTAAATATAAAATGACCCGCACAGACGGTGATGGCGGCTTCCAACGCTATACAAAAAATGGTTATAGCTATTCCCTCGGCCTTGGAGCCAGCTATCAGGTTAACAATAACATTAGCTTGCGCACAAACTATGACTTTTATCCTGATTTAGGAAGCAACGACGAGCTCAGTAATGGTCTAGAACCTGTTGGTGATGCATCTGTTTCAGTCCTAGGCTTAAATCTGATCTATCACATCAACCCAATGCGCCGTGATGACGTAGCGCCTATCCAAAATATGGATAATGATGGTATTTACGTGGCTGCAACGCTTGGCTTATCTGAATATAACGGAACTGAAGGCGCCTCTTCTGATTATGACACTGGCCGTGACCTGTCATATCAGGCTGTTCTAGGTTACCAGTTTAATGAAACTTACGGCGTTGAAGCAGCTTATGTTAACTTGGGTAAATCCCATGATGATGATAACTCTAATGAACGCGCCGAAGCCACTGTTGCAAGCTTGAGCGCCACATACAGTATCCCAATGACAGAGCGTTTTGTTCCTTTTGCCAAAGCTGGTCTAACGGCATGGCAAGTTAAGCGCGAACAGGATGATGCGGGTGCCAATACTCTTGAACGTGACAAAGGCACAGGTTGGACCGCTGGCTTAGGTGCAAAATATGCCCTTAGCGATAGTTTTGGTTTGCGTGCAAACTGGGACTTCTTGCCAAACCTTGGTCGCCTAGACGGTGTAAACCAAAGTGATAATGACACAGGTAAAGCTGATGTTCATAATATTTCTCTGGGTCTGTACAAACAGTTCTAAAGCAAATCACTTCTTTACCAAGATTGTTAAACACCCTGACATGAAACCATGTCGGGGTGTTTTCATAAGTGCATTTCACACAATTTTCATACTGAAAACCGTATTTCTTCTGGAATTCTTAACGAATCCCTTCTATACGGGATATTCTGAATATTTTAAGAACACTCGAATTTAAGGATTCCAGAACATGTCCCAGACTTGGACCCCAGATAGTTGGCGCAGCAAACCTATCCGTCAGGTGCCGACTTATACGGATGCGGATAAAGTTAAACAGGTTGAAGAGACCCTGTCTTCCTATCCTCCGCTGGTCTTTGCGGGTGAAGCACGCCGCCTGAAAGCCGAGCTTGGTCAAGTGGCCATGGGCAACGGCTTCTTGCTACAAGGTGGCGACTGTGCAGAATCCTTTGAACAATTCAACCCCAACAACATCCGCGATACCTTCCGCGTATTGTTGCAGATGGCTGTTGTTCTCACATTCGGTGCGTCTTGCCCCATCGTTAAAGTCGGCCGTATGGCAGGCCAGTTTGCCAAGCCGCGCTCAAGCGACATGGAAACACAAGGTGATGTCACCCTGCCAAGCTACCGTGGTGATGCGGTAAATGGGATCGAGTTTACGGAAGAAGCCCGCATTCCTAACCCTGATCGTTTGATCCAGATGTACAATCAGTCAGCCTCAACGCTGAACCTGATCCGTGCATTGGCGCAAGGGGGCTATGCCAACTTAAATAAAGTTCATAAATGGAACCTGAGCTTTGTTTCTGGCACACCAGAAGGCGACCGTTACAAAGACCTGTCTCAACGTATTTCCGATGCCCTGTCCTTTATGGATGCCTGTGGCATTAATGGCGAGACAACACCGTCTTTGCGCGAAACTGAATTCTATACCTCTCACGAGGCACTCTTGCTTAACTATGAGCAGGCCATGACCCGTGTAGACAGCACACGCGATGCTGAAGAATGGTATGACACTTCCGCCCATATGGTATGGATTGGTGAGCGCACACGCCTGTTAGACGAAGCCCATATTGAATATATGCGCGGCATTGCCAACCCTATCGGCTGTAAAGTCGGCCCAACCATGACGCCGGATGACTTGATCTCCCTGATCGATAAAGTGAACCCTGAAAATGAAGCTGGTAAGCTGACATTGATCACGCGTATGGGCGATGGCAAAATTGAAGAAGGCCTCGGCCCACTTCTAGAGCGTGTTAAAGCAGAAGGGCGTCATGTGGTTTGGGCCTGTGACCCAATGCATGGCAACACAGTTTCTGCTGAAGGTGGCTATAAAACACGTCACTTTGATCGCATCTTGGGTGAAGTCAAAGGCTTCTTTGCCGCACATAAAGCTGCTGGCACACATGCTGGTGGTGTTCACTTTGAAATGACTGGTCTGGACGTAACAGAATGTGTTGGCGGGACTTACGAAGTCAAAGAAGGTGATCTTGGCGATCGCTACCACACACAATGTGACCCACGCCTGAATGCAAACCAAGCACTGGAAATGTCCTTCCTGCTTTCTGATGCCCTCAAGGCTGAGCGCGACAGCTAATCGCCTCAACGTTTTTTTTAATGCCCCGTTCCTTTTTTATAAGGCACGGGGCTTTTTTATGTTCTGCCCCCTAACGACAGGCACCCAATATTACATTTATAATTTGACACATTCCCCTAGATAGATACTATCTAAAATAGTTTTCAAAGGGGAGAAACAATGCGTCTGTTTGCTGCAATATCTTGCTTACTTATACTTAGCGCCTGTGCCACAGATCACTGCGGCGTAAAAACCGTTAGTGGCAGGTGCCTTGGAAGTGGTGAGTATCAATATATTGATATTGAAGAGAGCCGCTTAACCAGCATCCCTGACATTAAAAAACGCATCAAAAAAGTTAAAGCACGCTCGCTCCATAGCCACTATCAAGAAGTAGTTTATCTCAACAATGGAGTTTTCCTTGCTGAGCGCTACTATCGTGGTGGCTTTTATGATTATTTCAGCGATGATAGATTCAGAAAATTTGCAGCCGCATGGACAGTCATAGGCAAAAAAATCGATCCCGATGAACTGAAAACAATCCATTCCAAAGAAGCCGTCACTTATGCTCTTTTTAATCGCGCCAATAAACAATGTATTTTTGGCAGGACACTGTTTGGTCACTCTGTCGAGCTAGAAGGTGGCTCAGGCAAGCAAGCTTTATTAACGGGCTTCATCTGCGTGCCTGAAAACTATGATAAAGATATTTTAGCCAAAGAATATATCTCTGGCGTGGGTAAAGTAAAACTAAAAGCAAACAGATAAACTCTTAATACACATCCCCCGTAAACTCCCCTTTCAGGCGCTTTCGAAACGACTCGATATGGCGAAGGGAGTTGATCAGGCTGTCTTTTTCCCGTTTGCTCAAGCGTCTGATTTTAACAAAGCGCGTCACGGGTTGCTTGCTTTCATATTCACGCACCTGACGTTTTAGGAGCAATTGGGTGATGAAGCGAAAGGCCGAGCTGAGATAATCGGCCTCATTCTCGCTCAAAGCTTTCGCCTCATGTAATTTCTCAATGCGTTTTAGGGTCGAGGTCTCACCAATCCCTGCCTTTAAGGACAACAGGCGCACCCCTTCAACCAAGGGCAAGAAGCCACGGTATTTTAAATCCACCATACGCTTGTGAGCTTCATCACTGGGGTCATCAATCAAGCGTCCAAACAGGTTAATGGCAACCCGGTGGTCGCGTTGAGCGTGATACATTTCCTGTAGGAAAAAGTGATTGGCCTGCACGGTTTGCAACACGCTCGCGCGCAAATCATCCGCCAATTCCACCTTCCCCCATACGGGTTGAAAATCAAAAAAGATATCGGCCAAGCGCAAGGCAACAGAATTGCGTTTTTTACCCCAGAGCTTTACCTGTTTGATCCATTGTGAAAGCGTTTTGCGCCACAGCGGATTTGTCGCCATGACATGACCTTCACAATAGGGAAAGCCAACCTCATTGAGGTCATCACACATACGTTTGGCAAGTTCCCGAAAGAAATGATCTACCCGATTATGGTCTTCATCGGGATAATCTTCCAAGATGAACCCATTATCCTGATCGGGATATAGATAGTTTTCCCCACGCCCGCCTGAGCCCATAACAATGGCGCAAAACTCAACAGGGGGTGCGCCCCAGCCTTCTGCCTCCATATGGGTGAGGTTTGCGGATATAATGCGCGCCACCGTATCATTATTTACATGGCTTAATAGGCGTTGGGTGAGCGAAGCCGCCACTTGATCTTTAAACATGTCATGGGCGAGTTCCACCTGCGCGTCTTTCACATCGCGTAAGCTTTCAAGGCTACCTTCTGCGCTTAAACGGTCAATCTGCTGCATAAAATGGCTAGAGGCCGCTTCCACAGCCTCTTTTAAATAGATCATGCCCACAGGCTGCATGGTCTCATCAACCACCACCAGTTCGCAAATTCCATAACGGCGCATGCGCCCGATGGCGTGATAGAGATATTCATGGGGCGCGATGGTCTGGACCTCTTTAACCATCACATCTTCAATCACGGTTTGCTCAGAGACTTTAAAGACAATCTTATTTAAAATATCTTCGCTGCGCAAAATGCCCGCCAGCTTGTTATGGGTGTCGCTCACCACACAACAGTGCGTCTTTTTATCAGACATAAGGGCGACCACATCGCAACAAGGCGTCCCCACAGACACAGCGGCCTCTGGCATATGCATGAAATCTTTCACGCGTTTTGAAAATATCTCGGTCTGGGATCGCATTTATATTCTTGCCCCTTACATCTGCGTCAAAAACTTCACGCAACATATCATGCCATTATATATGATTTGTTGCATTCCGTCTCACATTGCGTAACAATCGCTTCCACGCACTGAGGATCAAAAAAAAGAAACCAGTGCAATACAGGGGGGCCTCCTTATAAAAACAATACGGGCCCTTTGACTAGGGAGAATTTGGGTTTGAACGAGAAGCTTTTGTGGCTACTTGGGTTCGTGGCGTTGTACTGGGCCTATTGTATCTATCTTGGAATTCGTGGCGCACGTTTGGCGCGCACGGCAAGTGATTATTTTTTGGCGGGACGCAACCTGCCTGTGTGGGTTTTTGTCTTAGCCGCCACGGCTATTTCCTTTTCCGGCTGGACCTTTTTAGGCCACCCCGCGATGATTTATCGCGATGGCTTTCCCTATGCCTATATCTCGTTTTTCACCATTATGATCCCATTAACCGGGGTTATTTTCCTCAAACGGCAATGGATGCTGGGCAAGCGTTTTGGCTATGTCACCCCCGGTGAAATGCTGTCTGATTATTATAAATGCGATCGTATCCGTTTTCTCACCGTCATTGTCGCCGTTCTCTTCACTGTTCCCTTCATGGGGGTTCAGCTCGGGGCTGCGGGTTATTTATTTAACGTTCTGAGTGACGGGCTCATCAGCACCACTGTGGGCACGCTCTTGCTCGGCATGGCGGTTTTTCTCTATGTGGTTTATGGCGGCATGCGCGCGGTGGCTTATGCTGATAGCTTCCAATGTATCTTGCTCGCCGTTGGGGTCATCCTTACAGGCGGCATCGCCATTTATGCCATTGGCGGTGTTGAAAATCTGCTCATCAGTTTTGAAAGAATGGGCAGCTCTGAATTTGGCCTATGGGGGACAACCAAGGGCGCAGGTGGGGGTAATTATAACTCCTATCTTGCCGTTCCCGGTATCATGCAAGGGGTCAGCGGGGTTGAAGAAACCACCTATAACGGCGGGCCTTGGACGGGCATGATGATCCTGACCTTCCTTATGGCAATGATGGGGGTGCAAGCCTCCCCTGCCTTTTCCATGTGGAGCTTTGGTAACAACACGCCCAAGCCCTTTGCCCCGCAACAGGTCTGGGTATCCGGCCTTATTCTTGGTGGCTTGCTATTTATCGTTTCCATCGCCCAAGGTATGAGCACGCACCTTCTTGGCGCCACACCTTCACTGGCAGGCAGCGGTGTGCCCATTGATTGGAAACTGCCTACTGAAATCTCAGACATTCCTGATACCTTGGTGCCTTATATCCTTACCATCGTGCAAGATAACATGCCATGGCTTGTGGCCTTTCTGGGGGTTTGCGCTTTGGCAGGGATGCAGTCTGCGGGCGCGGCCTATATGTCCACTGCCGGGGCCATGTTGACGCGCGATGTTTATAAACACCGCCTACAACCCCAAGCCGGACATAGCATTCAAAAATTCGTTGCCCGCGTAAGCGTGCTTATCATCCTGCTTGCCGCCTTGGTCGTGGCCCTGACCAACAAAGACACACTTGTTTTGCTTGGCGGGATGGCGGTGGCCTTTGGTTTGCAAATGTGGCCTGCCCTATTGGGGGTCTGCTGGATTAAATGGTTTACCGCGCGCGGAGTAAGTGCAGGGCTTATCGTTGGGCTGCTCGCTGTATTTTTCACCGATAATTATGGCGTGGGCCTCCTCAATCTGATTGGGCTAGACCTATGGGGCCGCTGGCCTTTAACCATCCATTCCGGTGGTTGGGGCATTGCGCTCAACTTATTGGTCTGCATTGTGGTTTCTGCCACCTCGCAACAAGATGGCACGCGCGATCATAAATCCAAGTTCCATACCTTCTTAAAAGAACATGCCGGCCTTGCGCCCAATAAACGCAAGCTTATCCCGCTGGCATGGGGGGCAACGCTTATTTGGGTTTTCTTTGCCATTGGCCCGGGCGTGGTTGTGGGCAACGATGCCTTTGGGGCACCTGATGTGGGCCGTGATGGCTGGACCTTTGGCATCCCGTCTATCTGGGCATGGCAGATTATGTTCTGGTTGTTAGGCGTGGCTTTATTATGGTTCCTTGCTTACTTCATGGAAATGTCCACCGTGCCGGAGCAAGAAATTGAAGCCTTGAGCGAAGATATTGGTGATCCTGGTCTGGATGATGAAGACTAAGCCTTCGCCTTTTCCAACTTTGCTAATTTCGCCAGTTTTGCTTCACGGCGCACAATATAGATTGTCGCACTAAAAATGATGATCGCGCCAACCCATGCCCAAAGGTCTAAGGCTTCATTAAAGAAGAAATAGCCGATAAAGGTGGCAAAGATCATATGGCTGAAATTAAACGGCATGGAAACAGAAGCATCTGCGGCCTGCATGGCCTTTGCCATGGCGATCTGCCCGCTTGAGGCAAAAACACCCATGGCAACCAACCAGCCATAATGTTCAGCTTGCGGCCAGATCCAGACTGTGGAGGCCCCAATCAGGGAAAGCGGCGACATAAACAAGCCCATGTAAAACACAATCGCCATGGGATGTTCTGAACTTGTGAGATGCTTCACCGATAAAAGCGCACAGGCAATAAACACACTGGAGGCCAGCACAATCATGGTGCCTATTTCAATTTCCTGCAGGCCCGGGCGGATAATGACCAAGGCGCCAATAAACCCGACAATCAGCGCCATCCAACGATGAAGCCGCACGGTTTCCCCCAACACAAGGGCTGCGCCCAATGTGGTAAATAGCGGCACGGTAAAACCAAGGGCCGTGGCTTCAGAAAGCGGGATGAGTGTCACCCCTAAAAACCAGCATGACATGGCTGCGGTCCCAAACAGGGCGCGAATGCCATGCATCTTGATCCGTTTTGTTTTTAAGATGGAAAAACCCGCATGGGCAATAAAAGGCAGCATGAAAAGCCAGCCAAAGAAATTGCGAAAGAACACCATTTCAAGGGCGGGGATATGGGGAGATAAATGACGGATCATACCCGACAAGCACGCCATTGTTGCGCAAAAAAACACCATCCATAAGGCCGCGCGAGTCGTGGGAGAAATAGTTTCCATTAAAACTATTTAATACGGTATGGTTATTTTAGCCAGACTTTTTAAGAAAAGGAGTACATCTCATGCAGTTTCTAGTTATCGCCAAAGACGGCAAAGATGAAGATGCGATGGAGCGTCGTCTTGCTACGCGTCCTGCCCATTTTGAACATGCGCGCCTGCAAAAAAAGAAAGGCATTTTGATTATGGGTGGCGCTCTTTTAGATGAGCATGACCAGATGATCGGCTCGTCTCTTTTCGTGGAAATTGAAAGTGAGGATGCGCTCATGCTATGGCTGGCAGAAGACCCTTATACCAAAGCCAATGTCTGGCAATCCTTTGAATACCACCCCATGAAAATTGCGAACCTAGATTAGAGTTCAACGTCGTAAAAGTCATTCTCGCCCGGTTTGCCTGAACAAAATTTCCAAATGGGTTTGCGTTCCTGTTCCCACGCTTTGGGTAGGGCCAGCAGGCTTGAAGAAACGGTTTCAAAACCAAAATCGGTTTCAATCTGCATGGCACTGCGACTTTCCCCTGAATGTTTGCGACTGCTAAGCAAAGCCTGCCATGTCATCCAGTCATCCTGTGAAGGTTCTGGGGCGGGGGCTGCGCGAAAACGCGGCAGGTGTAACCCCAAGCGATCTGATTTTTCTGTATCGTTTAAGTCATGGGCGGAGATCATAGAAAGACCGTCTGCGATTTCTTCCACTTGAATGTTCATCCCGTCATTTTTAACCCACCAAGCCGTGCGCGCATCAGCAATGACCATATTAAAAGGGCGATAAGCTTCAGGGTTTAAATCTTCAAAGGCTTGGGCGGCTATTTCCGCCTCCGCATGATCAAGGGCTTCTAGGGGGAGCTCACCGCGGGATCTAAAATCAGGATGCGCACCCAACGTGCCAAAACGATTAAGGATACAGGCCACAAGCCCGTCATCATTGATCCCCATCCATGTGCCACCTGCTTCTTCATCAATGCCGGCAACCACATGAGGGCGATCAGGCCAATGGCGCATGGGGGCCTGCCATGGACGGTCTTTCATCTCATCACGGTTAGCCCCAAGAAGCAAAGGCCAGTCATGATCAGGGCGACGCAAGATAACAACGGTGCACATCTGACATGTTTCCTTATTTTTTCGTTGTATTTAGATCATATTACCTTGTCTTGCTCAATGAAATGCATATATTTTTTATAGAGGCATTAATTAAAAAAGAAATGGGGAAGAATATGAGTGATATCGCACGCGCCATTAAAGAACGTGAACAGGCTTTTGAAGCGCAATATAAACTCGATGAAGAACAGAACTTTAAAATCCGCGCCCGTCGTGACCGCTTGTTCGGCACATGGGTGGCAGAAAAAATCGGCCTTCAAGGGGAAGAAGCCGAAAGTTATGCTGTAAAAGCTGCTCAACTTGATCTGGAAGCACCCGGTGATGGCAACCTGCTTGCCAAGGTCGTTGCGGATCTGGATGAAGCAGGAAAAGTTATCACCAATGATGAGCTTTTAACGGCGCTGACTTCAGCCCTTAGTGATGCCCAGAAATCTTTTCGCGAAGAATATCCCGAACCTCTAGATGGCGATCATCGCCTCTAATTTTTTAAGACCACATCATCGCTATTTTATAACCCCGCATTTATGTTGCGGGGTTATATTTATGACACATACCAAGGATGCTCCTTATGACTGCCCCTAAATGGTTCACTGACGGTTTTCCCCATGTTTGGCTACCCTATAGCCAAATGCAAACAGCCCCGACACCACTTGCAGCCAAATCCACACAAGGCTGCACCATTACATTGGAAGATGGTCATGAGCTGGTTGATGGTATTGCCTCTTGGTGGACAGCATGCCATGGCTATAACCCTCCCCATGTGATTGAGGCGATGAAACATCAACTTGATGTCATGCCCCATGTGATGTTTGGCGGGCTTAATCATGAGCCTGCCCTCAAGCTTGCCAAACGTCTGGCTGATCTGTTGCCAGGCGATCTTAATCGCGTTTTCTTTGTGGATTCAGGTTCGGTCTCAGTTGAAGTCGCCATGAAAATGTCGATCCAGTATTGGATCAACAAAGGGGTAAAGGGGCGATCAAAATTCGTCTCCTTTAAAGATGGCTATCATGGCGACACCCTTGGCTGCATGTCCATTGCAGACCCTGAAGAAGGCATGCATCATGTCTTTAACGAGGTGTTGTTTGAACAGTTTGTCGTTGATGTCCCGCGCAGCCCAAAACAGTTAGAAGAATTTGATGCCTTCCTTGCCAAACATAAGGATGAAATTGCAGGTGTCATTACTGAACCTTTGGTCCAAGGCGCAGGCGGCATGAAAATGTTCAGCCCGGATGTGTTAAAAAACATGTGTGAGACAGTGCAAAAACACGAGCTGCTGTTTATTGTGGATGAAATTTTCACAGGCTTTGGGCGTACAGGCACCATGTTTGCCATTGATCAGGCCGAGATTGTGCCCGATATCATTTGCCTGTCAAAAGCCTTAACCGCCGGTGTGTGCCCACTGGCCTGCGCAGTTGCCCAAGACCATATCTATGAGGCATTTTTGAGTGAAAGTTTTGATGATGCCCTACAACATGGGCCGACCTATATGGCAAACCCACTGGCCTGCGCGGCTGCCAATGCCAGCCTTGATTTATTTGAGCAAGAGCCCCGCCTTGAACAGGTTAAACATATCCATCAAAAACTCAGAAACGCCCTAACGCCACTACAATCCATCAAGGGTGTGAAAGACATACGTATCCTTGGTGCCATCGGGGTCGTGCAGGTTTGGGATATTAAAGACACCAACTGGCTAAAAAAACGCTTTGTCGAAGAAGGTGTCTGGCTGCGTCCCTTTAGGGATATTATTTACCTGACCCCTGCCTTTACCATCAGTGATGATGAGCTGGATAAGCTTACAGGCACCATAGAAAAAGTGCTCACACAATGGTCTGAACTATAGGCTAAACATCTTCAATATCACCTGATGCCACCGTTGCAGCCCCCACATTGGCAACAACGGAATAGCCCCCTGCGGCTGTGCCATTGTTATCCACATAAAGGTCACCATTATCGTCCAAAATCACGTTTGATCCGGCTGAGGCATTGGTGCCGTCATACGTCCCTGTGATATCTTCAAACTGGATCGGGCTTGCGGTTGAAACGGTAATAGAAAAGGTTGCGAAATCAATCTTGATTTTGTCTGTACCCGTGGTGAAATCATTAATGCGGTCTATCCCGCTTGACGCATTAAAACTAAAGGTATCTGCGCCCGCACCACCATGAAGAAAATCACTCCCGGCCCCACCATCAAGAAGGTCATTACCCTCCTCACCTAACAGCACATCAACCCCGTCTTCGCCGACAAGGGTATCATTGCCATAATCACCTTTAAGGAAATCATCCCCCGCCCCGCCATTAATATAATCATTCCCAGCATTGCCAAAGACTGCATCATCACCAGCAAACCCATATAGATATTGGTCCGCCGAGGATGTTGCGATCAGAACTTCACCTGCTGCTGTGCCTGAGGATGTAACAGACAGAGTAAATGTCTCATCTCCAGCAGTTACCGTTTCCACGCTGTGGCTATCATACTGATCAACAATAACGACCTTGTTTGATGTATCAATTTCGACATGTAAATCATTACCGGAGCGCAACACTTCAAGTTCTTCCATATCAGTGACTTGTGCTGCTGTGATATCATTCACAGTCGTGAAGCTGTAATCAATCACCTCATCATCAAACTTGATGGTATCGGTCCCGCTATGATCGTCAATGGTATCAAGGCCAAATGCCGTATTAAATTCATAGGTATCATTACCGCTGCCGCCAACCAGCGTATCATCACCCGCCCCACCGTTGAGCGTATCATTGCCCCCGCCTGTCTCCGCACTAAAGGGGTTTGCCACCATGAAAATATCTGAAGATGCATTGCCATCAGCAGGCACGAGATTGGTTGATGAACTGTAAAACATAATGCTTTTGCCATCAGACGAAATATGAGCCTGATAGGCATTGCTATCGCCAACAGTGCCCGCAGCTGGCGCATCTAAAACAGAAATATAGCCCGTGCTGATCTGTTTAATATAGACGTGCGAGCCCGAGGTCACTCCACTGACAAGGTTTGTCGCTAAAGATTCAAAAACAACAAAATCGCCATCATCAGAAATAGTCGCATTGTAGGAATGGTTCCCCGTTGCCTCTGCACTGGCGCTTGTCGTATTAACCCGGATGGTATCGCCTGTGGTCAAATCCCGACGAAAGATATCGCGAAATCCGTTTGTATCACCCGTAACCATGGCTGTGGCATCGGATTCAAACACCACATAGCGTCCATCGGTTGAAATGGAAGGGTTATACGAACTGCTGGTCGTCATCAAAACTTCTGAGGAATCAACCGATGCTATATCTGAGACTTTTTGGGTTGCCACATCATAGATAAAAATATCCGTCCCCGTATTGGTATCGTCTGATGAGTTATCTGCATTTGAATCCCACAGGTCATTGGCAGAACTTTCAAACACAACTGTTGAGCCACCACCAGAGATCACCGCTTTATAGGAAGATGCGTCACCCGTTCCCAAACTGGCAGAGACATTTTTACTCACCAATTGCAGGGAGTTATCCGTCATATTTTTTATAAATAGATCATAGGTGCCATTTGTATCTGTGGCACTCACATCAGAGGAGAAGTTACTGGCATAGGTGCGAAAAACAACCAGATTACCATCATCAGAAACCGACATGATGCTAGAGATATTATCCCCTTCTGTGGTGCCATCACTTAAGGTGCTGACCATCTCCACTTCACCACTTGAGAGGTTCTTGCGAAAGACTTGTAAATAAGACCCAGCCCCCCCATCAAGGTTGGTTGCAAGGGAATCAAAAAACAGATATTTGCCATCACCTGATAAAATACCGTTCGTGGAGGCCGCATTGCCTGGGTCCCCAGCGGCATTGGCGCTACCTAAAACCAGATCTTGCCCGATTTTGACATAAACATCATCAACACTGTTGGTATCTTCACTCACCAATGCAGAACTTGATGCCACAAAGACCGAAATAAGATCATTGCCATCATCAGTAAAAAGATTGGTTGGAAGTTGGGTTAAGATGGCACTGCCAGCAGGGCTGATTTCCAAACCATTATCATCCGTACTGATGCGACCAATGATCGGCTCATCACCATAAAGCACATCATTACCTGCCTCGCCATAAAGGGTATCATCGCCATGATCACCCATGGCCCAATCATCACCAGCCCCCATATGAAAGGTTTCTGCCGCATCCGTGCCTAAGCGTTGTTCAGCCGCACTTGTCCCGGTAATTGTTGTTCCCGATGAAACCGGATCAGAGACAACCGGGTCTTCAACAATCGGGGCAACCGGGTCAGGCACAGGTGCCGGAGGGGGTGGTGGAATATCACCTGTTTTAACATCCAACAAGCTTCCCGGGTCGGGCAGTCCCAAATCACCAAAATCAAGGCCGACGTCTTCCCCCGCAGGGCCACCCTCTGTGGGAGATAAACGATCCTCACCCGCAGCGCCAATCAGATCGCCCTCGCCTTCAGCTCCTGCCAAAGGCTCCCCGACAGGCTTTTCACCTAATGGTCCACCTTCAGCAAACATCGGTTCTGCTTCAGGGGCAATATCACCTTCTTGTGGGGCCTCTTCTTTTAAGGCTTCTTCCTCAGGGGCGAGCTCTTCTTCTGCGGCAAGTTCTTCTTCGCCTTCACCCTCACCTTCTGCTTCACCCGCTTCACCTTCAGCGACTTCCTCGCCTTCCTCAACAGCTTCTTCGCCCTCTGCGTTTTCGCCTTCTTCACCTTCACCATTGCCATCTTCATTGGCTTCATCACGGCGTTTTGGCGGTGGCGGCATCACAGAGAGGGCAGAGCCATACATATTTTCAATCTGGGCTGCTGACATTACCGTTGGCGGGGGCGGCGCTTCAAAGCGGCTGGTCATGGCAACAGACTGGTTAGGCTGGTTTAGGACCTGAACACCTGCATCATTGCGCACAATGATCTCACCTAATTGACCATCCTCTTCTGCCATCAGGGTGATTTGGTTTTCACTTCCTTCTGGGGCTGCAACACCCGCACCTTTTGTGCCGCGCACCCCAATGGTTGCCACAGGTGTATTTAACACCATGGCCTCATCTTGAGTTTTTGAGATTTGACCGGAAACGAAAGAAAACACCCCATCAGCCACACTTAAAGTCATAGACCCACTTGGCCCTTCGGGGTCATAGACCATCTCATCAATGACCATCTGTGCACCTTCACCCAGTGCCACGGTCGTATCATCAGCAAAAATCAACCCCACATTACCAGAGGGGCCGACTTCCAACGTGTCGCCCATGAAAATCTCATCACCTTCATTCAGGCTTGCGCTCTCACCATTAAGGCGGCGCACAGTGACTGTGCCGTTCACAGTCTCGATACGACCGGCGGCTTCACCACTTCCTGCAAGTTGAGCAAGTTCTACGCCTTGCTCACCAAGGTCTTTCAGGTCGAATAACACGTTATCGGCCATTCTTATTCCTTCTGCTTTGAGAGGTCATTCCCTCTCTCACTTCATAAACCATTTTACTCAGACAATTCAATATCACTTGCCACCACCGTTGCACCACCTGCAACATTTGTCACAATGGAATAGCCCCCGGCTGCGGTATCATTGGTATCGATCCACACATCACCATTACTATCCATAATCACATTTGATCCAGTTGTGGCATTGGCCCCATCATAGGCCACATTGATCTCTTCAAACGAAATAGAGGAAATGCCATAGCTGGTTTTATCAATCGATAGCTTATCCTCGCCCGTGGTGAAATCACTAATGCTATCTGTACCTTGGGATGCAAAGAAATGAAACGTATCATTGCCTGTACCCCCTGTTAAGCTATCATCCCCAAGGCCGCTCCACAGCATATCGTTTCCGGCCCCGCCATCCATCACATCAACACCATCAAATCCATAAAGACGATCAGCCCCACCCAATGCCGAAATAGTATCTGCCGTATTTGACCCTGTTAGCACATCAAGGCCTGCCGAGGCCGTATTAATGGATGTATAAAACTTAAACGTTACACTCGCCCCATCTGCTAATGTTGCCTCTTCAAAAGTCATATGAATGGCAGAGTCACTTGCAGCCCCGTCAGGATCAAGGGGGGATGCATAGACAGAAGCAGCCGTTGGGTCTTTTTCCCACGGGTTTGTCACCGAGACTATGGCAGAACTGTCTTCTGAAACAAAAGAAATGGCATTGTCCGTTGTTGAACCTTTGGCAACAACCGCTGCCGGACCTGTCGAGGTGGTATTATTCAACACATCATTATCAGTATTTGAAGTGAAATTTAAATCGGAATCCTGATCGGGGTCTGCTGCGCGCATATAACGCACATTATTTAACGTGCTGCCCGATGTGTTTGTTATCGTCACTTCGGTTACAAAAAACGTTGCATCCTGATCAAAAGAAATCACTTGGCTAATATCAGCAAAAGCTGTGGAGCCTGAAGAGGTCGCAGATAAGGTACTTCCCGAGGATGTATCATAGGTCAACATGGAAATATCGCTATACCCGTCCGTCTCATAATTTTTTAAAGGCGTTGCCAAGCCACTATGGCTGAGGGAGAAACCTTCCATTGGTGCACCGGGTAGAAAATAATCATCACTTGTCGCACTTGCCCCACTATCAAACCCATCACCATCTGCCACCATGGCAAGATTATTATGTGTATTATTATGAAAGCCCGTTGGGGCCTCAGCAGTTGTTCCAAGTGAGCCATATTCTGAAACACCCAATTCTAGATAAGTCCCTTGCAAGAACACCTCACCACTCACAGCCGGTGTCGTGGTATCGGGTGGCGTGACGTCAGGATCATCTTTTTTGGTTGTTTCCTCATCGCTTGTCCCAATTGGGGTTAATAAGGAAGCCGGGTCAGTTAAAACGGCTGAGCCAAAATCAAATGTATCCCCAGATGTTGCAAATCCTGTTGGGCCAAACCCGTCCTCACCAGCGCCGCCGATTAAAGCATCTTCGCCTTCACCGCCTACGATCGGCTCTTCCCCCAAGGCCCCACCCGTATCGGCAAACATAGGTTCAGTCTCAATCTTTTCTTCTTCAAGGACGATCTCTTCAGCGTCCTCTACTTCGCCTGAAGCCTCGGCCTCCCCCTCTTCTTCTGCGGCCTCGACTTCTTCCTCAATTGCCTCTTCAGCTGCTTCTTCCACCTCATCCTCTGTGGCCTCACCCTCAGCATCACCACGACGTTTTGGTGGGGGAGGCATCACAGAAAGCGCACTACCATAGGCATTTTGGATTTCCGCGCTCGACATCACAACAGGTGGGGGCGGTGCTTCAAAACGGCTCACCATGGCAACAGATTGATTGGGTTGGTTCAACACCTGCACGCCCGCATCATTGCGCACGATGATCTCACCCAGCTGACCATCCTCTTCCGCCATTAGGGTAATCTGGTTTTCACTGCCCTCAGGTGCGGCAACACCAGCGCCTTTTGTCCCGCGAATACCAATGGTGGCAACGGGTGTGTTCAGCAGCATGGCTTCATCTTGGGTTTTAGCAATTTGTCCGCTGACAAAAGAAAACACGCCATCTGCAATACTTAAGGAAAGAGACCCGCTTTCACCAACCGGGTCATAGACCATTTCGTCAATGACCATTTGCGCACCAGAACCCAGCGCCACGGTCGTATCATCAGCAAAGATCAAACCAAGGCTGCTGCCATCTGCCACATCCAGACTATCGCCCATGAAAATGGCGTCACCTTCACGCAAGGCAACGCTTTCACCGTCTACACGCTGAACTGTCACTGTGCCGTTTATGGTCTCTACACGACCAGCGGCTTCTGTATTGCCCGCAAGCTGGGCAAGTTCAACACCCCTTTCACCAAGGGTATTGAGGTCAAATAACATATCTTGTGGCATCATTGCGTCCTTCTGGATTGCATTGCCGTTTTTCCCATTCTGGAAAACATGAAGATTATATCGCCAAAATAGATTTTTTTCAATCTTTGGTTATTTCGTGATGCAAAATATGGGCCTTAACAAAAAATAAATCTTTATCTGCAAGGTATAATAGGTTGAAATAAGGCATAAATCTAAGGGGAGAGCTATGAAAGAAGAAGGCGACAAAGGGGTTTTCAAAACCATCTTTGCACCCGTATTTCCCATCTTGGGGGAAATATTTGCCGCCACATTGGTCATCAATGTGCTCGGTTTCGCCATTCCTGTTTTCATCCTTCAAGTGTATGACCGCGTGATCGCCCAAGCGGGTATTTCCACGTTACAGGGCCTCATCATCGGTATGGCAGGCGTCATTATTTTTGACTTCATCTTGCGCCAAGCCAGATCAAGCCTTTTACAAAATGCAGCCATGCGCCTTGATGCGACCTTGGCAAAACAGCTTTTTAGAAAATTCACCAGCCTGCCCTTGCGCATCCTTGAACATCGCCCCAGTGCCTTTTGGCAATCCCTGTTCCATGATGTAGATAATATCCGCATGGCCCTTTCCGGTATTGCCGCCATTTTGCTGGCTGATCTGCCCTTTAGCGTTATCGGCATTATCCTCATTATTGCCTTGGCAGAACCACTGGCATGGGCCTTATTATTCATCGTGCCTCTGTTTCTTTTACTGGCTTTTCTGTCTAGCCTGTCTGCGCGCAATTCCACCAAGGATGAACGTACCGCCACCATGCGCCGCGATGCACTTGTTTCTGAAATGATCGCAGATCGCACCACTATCAAAGCCTTAGGCATGGGCAGTTACCTTGGAAAGCTTTGGGAAGAACGCCAAGCCAAAACCATTGATAGCTCCATCAAAAAAGCCGCACGTGCAGACCGATATCACAATCTGGGCAAAACCTTATTACTGTCGTCAACGGTCACCCTTACAGGTTTTGGTGCCATTGCCATCATCAATCAAGAAATGACGGTCGGGGCCTTGATCGCCGCAAACATGCTGGTCTCGCGCATTTTGCAACCCCTTAACCAACTTGTCCTACAATGGAAATCCTTAAGTGCGGCGCGTCAATCTTACAAGCGCGTTGTGCGCGTGCTGGATTATCCTGAAGACCGCCAAGACGCCACCTTAGAGCTGGAACGCCCCAAAGGTAAAATCACCATGGACGCCATTGCCTATCATTTTGGTGATGAAGAAAATACACCTGTTATTCGCGGTGTTGGGGCATCACTCGGGGCAACAGGTCTTCATGCCATCGTTGGCCCCAACGGAAGTGGCAAAAGCACGCTTTTAAAGCTTATGCGTGGGCTCTATACCCCGCGGGTTGGGCGTATTATGCTTGATAATGCAGACATGAGCCAATTTAGTGATGCTGAAAAGCTCAACTGGTTTGGCTACCTGCCCCAAGACACCCGCCTGTTAAGTGGCACCATTAAAGATAACCTCTCCATGGGGCCTGTCCCGCCCAGTGATGAGACCATCTCCAAGGCCACAAAAATTGCGGGCATTCATGATGAGATCATGGCGATGCAACAGGGCTATAGCACGCAAGTGGGCGAACATGGCGATAACCTGTCTGGGGGATTGCGCCAACGCCTTGCCCTTGCACGCACGTTGGTGACCGACCCAGTTGTGCTCTTGTTGGATGAGCCATCAAATAACCTTGATACAACTGCGGAGATCAAACTGGCCCGCCTGTTGAAAAAACTCTCTGAGCAACGCACGGTCATTATGGTGACCCATAGTATGAAACTGCTTGAAATCTGTGACAGTATCATGGTGCTGGAGCGTGGTCAGGTAAAAGCGGGTGGGAAAGCCTCTGATATCTTACCCCGTCTGAAAGGAGTTCGATAATGAGCGCCTTACAAAAACTGATCAAACAGAAGAAAAAGTCAAAATGGCTCTATCCGTCGCGCTTTATCATCCTCTTGCTCATCGGGCTTGGCTATTGGGCGCATAGTACAATCCTTGATGAAGTCGCCATCGCGCCGGGGCGTGTGGTCCCCCAAGGCCAGGTTAAAACTGTCCAGCACCTTGAAGGCGGCATTATTAAAGAGCTCAATATCAGTGAAGGCAGCACCGTTCAACGGGGGGATCCTTTAATGGTTTTAACCTTGGGTGTGGGTAAGCTTAATGAACAAGAACTGCTTACAGAGCTCGATGGTTTTCGCCTTGTTGAGGCCCGCCTTGTCGCCCAAAGCCAAGGTAAATCACAAGTCTTCTTCCCTGCTGAAAGTTTGGAGCGCCGCCCCCACGTAGCCCAGCGCGAACAAAATGCCTTTGAAGCCAGAAGGTCAGAACTTTCAGGCCAGCTCAGCGTCATTAAAAAACAGATAAAACAAAAAGAACTCGCCATTGAATCCTTGCGCACACGGCGCAATGCGGCCTCCAGCAAGCTTAATATTAGCGAGGAAAGCCAAGCCTTGGCAGAAGATGCCATGAACAAAGGCATGGGTATGCGCTCAGAATATCTTGAGCTCAGCTCGCAAGTGGAAAGCCTGCTCGGTGAAATCCGCACCATTGATGCAGAAATTCCAGCAGCGCGTGCAGATATTGAAGAAGCCCGTGCACGTCTAAATGAAACCCGCCTTAAACATAAACGCAAAGCCTCAGACCAGCTTAGTAAAGTCGCGCGTGAAATTTCGCGCATTGAAAAGGTTTTAGGTGAAGCCACAGAACAAGAACAACGCACCGTCATTCGCGCGCCCATTGATGGCACGGTGAAAAACCTGAAATACACCAACGTCGGCGGCGTTGTGCGACCCGGTGAAGCCATTATGGAACTGGTGCCCGTGCGCGATAGTTTGGTGGTTGAAGCCCGCCTCAGCCCCACGGACCGAGGTTATGTTCAGTTAGGGCTTCAAGCCAAAATCAAAGTCTCTGCCTATGATTTTGTGCGTTATGGTGCATTGCCCGGTCAAGTCATTCAAATTGCACCCGATACGGACAAGGGCGAAGACGGCACGCCCTATTATCGCGTGATTATTTCAACAGAGCGCACCTACCTTGGCGATGGCAGTATTTTACGCCTGCCCATTACCACTGGTATGGAAACTCAAGTTGATATTGTAACAGGCAAGCGCAGTGTTCTTGAATTCTTTATCCGACCGCTTCTGCGCCTAAAAGATGAAGCCTTTCGCGAGCGTTAATCTTATTTTAAAGCTTCTTCTATAACTTGGTGTCCAGTTTACGAATCTGATTCATCCTTAAGGGCGAAAAAATGGGACTGGGTTTAAAGAAGTTTCTGCGCAATACAGTAAGCGCACTGGTAATGGTAAGTGCCATTGGTTTTGCACAAGACGCACAAGCCAATCCACTTTCTGCCGAGCTGGTTTACCTGCTGGAAAACTATCCCGCCATTCGTGCAAAATCTTCCCTAAGTGATGCCGCGCGCGAAGATATCAAAGCAGCCTACGGTCTTAGCGCCCCTGTCATTGCCCTTAGTGGTGATACAGGCTATCAGCGCACGGATAATCCGGGCAAAAACGACATGCGGGTTAAAGGCAATGTAACCGCTACCTATAACCTGTTTGATGGTCATTATAGTGTTTTTGAAACCAAAGCCGCCCAAGTGGCCCATCAAAGCACCATGGCTGATTTGGACAGCACAAAACAACTGATTTTATTCCAAGGGATTCAGGCCTATCTCAACCTTGTTTTACAAAATAAGATGGTTGAGATTTCACAAACAAACGTGAAACTGGTTGAACAGATCAAGACCTTTATTGAAACTGAATCTAATGTGGGACGTATGTCTCAGGCTGATCTTTTACAAGCACGCGCGCGCCTTGCCCAAGCCCGTGAAGCCTTAACGGCCTATCAAGGCTCCCAACGCCAAGGTCAAAACCGTTATTATCACCTCTTCCAGCGCGTTCCCCCTGCTGGGCGCATGCAAGACCCACTGGCCCCAAGTGCCGTGGTGCCAGAAAGCTTGGAAGAAGCCATTCGTGTGGCGCGCAAACACAACCCGATTTTAAAAAGTGCAAGTCTTCTCGCCGAAGCAGCCTCAACACGTGTGGGCTCAATTGACTCAGCCCTTTATCCTCGCGTTGATTTAGAAGCTTCTGGTGATGCGAAATATAATGTGGATGGCACCGATGGTGCAGAAGGCGAAGGCAGTGTTCTGTTAAAAATGAACTGGAACCTGTTTGATGGCGATCGCACAAAATCCCAAAGCCGCGCGGCCGCCCTGCGCCATAGCGCAGCCATGATGGATTTGCGCCATAAACACCTTGAAGTCGAAGAACAGGTGCGTAACGCTTTTTCCATTATCGAAACAGAACGCCGCCGCTATCGCACGCTACAAGAGGCTGAATCAATCGCTGCTGAAGCCTTTAATGCGCGCCATGAAATGATGGAAAGTGGTAAAGAAACCATCATTACGGTGCTTGATACAGCGCTTGAATTGCTCAATGTACGCATTGCAGTCACCTCATCTGATTACGCCCATCGCTTGGCAAATTACCAATTATTGCTGGCAACGGGTCAGCTTAATCAGGACTCCATTGGCAAGCTCGTGATTGAAGGTCAACTTCAGCCTGCTGTTTCAGATGATAACAAGCTGATTAAAAAACTAATGGATGGCAAAGCGCTGAAGAATTCTGATGCGCCTGCAACAGCAGAACTCGGCCAAGGGCTTGATATGGCTGAGCCAACAGAGCTAGCACCTGCCCAATCTTATGATGAAATGGCCCCCATGCAGCTTGAAGCCGCTGTAGCTGAAGGTAGCCCTGAAGGCTATAATGATATGGCTGCTTTTGAATCTGCCCATGGTGCGCCCTATAGTGACGAGCTTGCCCCAGAAACTGGCCCAACAGGACCGATTGAACTGGGTCCGGCAGCCGCTGATGAAAGTGGCTATTTCGTTGTACTTGGCAGCTTTTCAGAACCTGCTTATGCCCAAGACCGCATCACTTTGGCAGGCATGGGAAATGCCTTTATGAAAGCCATTGATATCAACGGCACCACTTACCAACGCGTTATGGCAGGCCCGATGAGCCAAAGCGAAGCGGAAAGCGCAAAAGACATGGCGCGTGATCGTGGCATTCCCGATAGCTGGATTTTGCGCCAGTAAAACCACATAATATCCCATAAAAGACATTTCGCACTTGCGAAGATACCACTATAGGCATACCTTACTGTAAATTATAAAAAATTAGATTTAACTAATATTCTTATATTGCGACTGCAAAAAAGGCTCCGCCATGTCTCTTGGAAATATCAAGATCCGTACCAAACTGGGTTTAATCGTTGCTCTGTCCGTCATTGGTTTAATGCTGACAGCTTCACTTGGCCTTTATGCTCTAAACTCCTCGCTCCATCAGGGACGCGAGATGCAGACCCAAAATTTAGTCGGCTCGGTTTATTCCGTATTGGAAAGCTTGAATAAAGAAGTCTCCAAGGGGCACCTCACTTTAGAAGAAGCCAAAATGGAAGCCAAAGAAATTGTCGGGGCCATGCGTTATGGCGACAATGACTATTTTTGGCTCAACGATCTTGACCATGTGGTCATCCTTCATCCCATTAAGCCCTCTTTAAACGGGAGAAACCTTGAAAAGCTGGAAGACCCCAATGGCGTGCGTGTTTATGGCGAGATTGTTAATCGCGCCAAGCAAGACGGTGAGGGCTATGTCTCTTATCACTGGCCCAAACCGGGCAGTGACAAGCCTGTTTCCAAGCTTGCCTTTGTCAAACTCTATGAGCCATGGGGCTGGGTAATCGGCACAGGCATCTATATGGATGATGTCAGTGACGCATTTTGGACGATCGCCATCCAAGAACTGCAAGTTCTCCTTGTTATTTCCATCATCATGATTGTTGTAGCGATCTATATTGCGCGTGATATCCGCCATGGCATCACCACCATGGCAAAAACCATGAAACACCTTTCTGAAGGGGCCACAGATATTGAAACCCCTATGCAAGAGCGCAAAGATGCCATTGGCAATATGGCAAAAGAGGTTGAATATTTCCGCACCCAGTTGATTGAAAATGAAAAAATGGCTGAACGCCAACGCCAAGAAGAAGAAGCCCAACATCAACGCGCAGCCCTCATTGAACAACTTGCAACGGATTTTGATGCAGGTATTAATGTTGCCCTTGGCTCTGTTGCCTCAGCCGCCAGCCAGCTGGATACAACAGCCAGCAGCATGTCATCAACGGCGCAACAAACAAGTACGCAGGCAACGGTCGTTGCTGGTGCTTCTGAAGAAACAGCCAACAATGTGCAAACAGTGGCAGCTGCCTCTGAAGAGCTGACAGCTTCTATTCAAGAAGTGGGTCAACAGGTTCAGACCTCAACTGATATTGCGCAAAGTGCAGCTCACAAAGCCCAAGAGACCCAAATAACGGTTAACAGCCTGTCTGATACCGCCAGCCGCATCAGCCAAGCCTCTGCCCTTATTGGTGATATTGCAGAACAAACCAACATGCTCGCCCTAAACGCCACCATTGAGGCCGCGCGCGCAGGTGATGCAGGTAAAGGGTTTGCCGTTGTTGCCAATGAAGTCAAATCCCTTGCCACACAAACAGCACGTGCAACTGAAGAAATTAACGCCCATGTACGCGCTATCCAGACGGTAAGTTACGATACGGTTGAAGCCATCAGCGAAATTAACAATGTTATTGAAGATATGAATAACATTGCCTCTGCTGTTGCAGCAGCCGTTGAAGAACAAAGTGCGGCAACATCAGAAATTGCCCGCAACATTGAACAGGCTGCCGCTGGCACACAAGAAGTCAACCGCAACATCATTGAAGTCAATCAAGCGGCAAATGATACGGGTGCGGCTTCACAACAAGTGCTAAGTGCGTCTTCCATGCTTAATGACCAATCAGTCTCTCTTCGCAAGATCGTTGAAGACTTCCTTGGTAATGTGAAGTCGGCTTAAAGACGCCCGACTTCAAACTCTTCAATCGAGACACCCATTTCGGACAACCCTTCTTCCAGATAATCGGATAGAAGGGGCGTCCCCATGAGGTATTCAGGGGAAGATTTTGCACTGGGGTCAGCCTCACAGGCTTCTTTAATGGCCTCGTCCCATTCTGCTTTTGAATAGGTCCCGCGACCCAACCACATCAGGGCGACAAGTTCATGAAGCTGGTCTTCATTTAAATTCACTAATGCTTCGCGAAGTTCGTCTTCTGTTGCATCATCAGCGTAATCTTCCAAAATCTCCACACAGCCATCATCAACGGCGTCAGACTCCCGCCCCATATTTTCCGGTTCGACTTTCACGTCAAACTCACGTGCTTTCATGATGATATAAAAGACACTGTCTGCTGAGAGATATTTCATCGCACACCTCCCTATCCATATTTGCTGGATAGACTTATTTTTTACTGTATCGTGACTATAACATGTAAGTACTCTGTTATCGTTGATCTAGATCATCATAAAAATATGATCAATCAAGGCAAAACTCTTGCGTGGGCTGTGATATAGTCATTGAGGGAGATGAAAAATGCATGAAATGTCCCTGACCCAAGGGGTACTTAACATTCTGGAAGACTACGCCAGAACCAATGA
Source organism: Candidatus Terasakiella magnetica (assembly GCF_900093605.1). Lineage (NCBI taxonomy): Bacteria > Pseudomonadati > Pseudomonadota > Alphaproteobacteria > Rhodospirillales > Terasakiellaceae > Terasakiella > Terasakiella magnetica. The sequence continues at coordinate 65,043 of NZ_FLYE01000044.1, read as the reverse complement.
CTTTAAGAAGGTGAAAACCGTCTGGCTGGAGATTGGTCAGCTCTCCCATGTGGAGCCCGAAGCCCTGACTTTTTGCTTTGATGTTGTGATGAAAGATACCATCGCCGATGGGGCCAAACTGGAAATCATCCATACACCGGGTCAAGCCAGTTGCCTTGATTGCGCTGAAGAAATGACAATAAGCTCGCGCATTGCTGAATGCCCAAAATGCGGCAGTTATAAGCTGCATATTTCAGGCGGTGAAGAAATGCGGGTAAAAGAACTGGAGGTCGAATAACCATGTGTACAGTCTGCGGGTGTGGCACATCCAAAATGGAAGACGCCCATAATCATGACGATATACATTTTGGTGACAATGATGCGGGTGTGTCGGTTCCCGGTATGGATGAAAAACGCATTATCGCCATTGAAAAAGATATTCTGGGCAAGAACGATCATCTTGCAAGCCATAACCGAGAACGTATGAAAGCTGCGGGTATTTTTGCCCTCAACCTTGTCTCTTCTCCCGGTTCTGGCAAAACAACCTTGCTTACCCGCTCCATCACCGATCTTAAGGCTGAGCTGCCCATTGCGGTGATTGAAGGAGATCAACAAACCGCAAATGATGCCGATCGCATTCGTGAAACGGGCGTACCTGCCCTTCAGGTGAACACCGGAAAAGGTTGCCACCTTGATGCCCATATGATCGGCCAAGCCATGGACCGTATGGAAATGCCTAACAAGGGTGTTCTCTTTATTGAAAATGTCGGCAATCTGGTCTGCCCAGCAGCTTTTGACTTAGGTGAGGCCCATAAAGTTGCCATCCTTTCGGTGACTGAGGGTGAAGATAAGCCCATTAAATATCCCGATATGTTTGCTGCTGCTGACATTATGATCCTGACAAAAACAGACCTGCTGCCTTATCTGGATTTTGATGTGGAGGCCTGTATTAACTATGCAAAGCGGGTCAATCCTGAACTTAAAATTTTCCAGCTTTCCTCCACTAACGCAGAGGGCTTAGATGCGTGGTATGATTGGATTAAAGCCGGTGTTGAATGTGCTCAACAATAATCGCAAACAATATCGCGTGCGCGGCACGGTCCAAGGAGTGGGGTTTCGCCCCTTCATCTATAAGCTTGCCCATGACCTGGGCTTAACAGGCTGGGTGCTTAATGATGGTGAAGGCGTGCTCATTGAAATTCAGGGCGAGCAGCTTGAAGCCTTTCACGCGGGATTAGAATATGACGCACCTGCCTTATCGCGCATTGATGAGATTGACATCAGCGACCTTCCTTTCCTTAAAGATGAACATACTTTCATCATCAAACAAAGCGAACACAGCGGTGTTTTCACCGACATTGCACCAGACAGCGCCGTCTGCCCTGATTGTTTAAAAGAAATGCGCGACCTCACAGACAGGCGTTTTGGGTTTGCGTTTATCAACTGTACCAATTGCGGCCCGCGCTATAGCCTCACCCATAGCCTGCCTTATGACCGCCCGCAAACATCTATGGCAGCTTTTAAAATGTGCAAAAGCTGCGAGGATGAATATCATGATCCAACAGATCGTCGTTTTCATGCCCAGCCAACCTGCTGCCTTGAATGTGGGCCACGTCTTTCCATGTCTATTGGGGAGATGGCAGACCATATTCGCAATGGTGAAATTCTCGCAATTAAAGGGATAGGTGGTTTTCATCTGGTTTGTGATGCGCAAAATGAAAAAGCGATTTTACGCCTGCGCGCACGCAAAAACCGCGAGGCCAAACCCTTTGCCATCATGGTGCCTGATTGCACGGCTGTTTCAAACTTTGCCCATATGAGTGAGGCTGAAAAAACTTTACTTGAAAGCCATGAACGCCCGATTGTGCTGCTTAAGAAAAAAGATACATCATCAGGATTACAGCTAGCAAAAGCCATCGCGCCAGAGCTGAACCGCATTGGCGTGATGCTGCCCTATACCCCCATCCATCACCTTTTACTCGACCAACTTGCAGGCACACCCTTGGTGATGACAAGCGCAAACCCGGCTGGGGAGCCCTTGGTAATTGGCAATGAAGAAGCTCATGAAAGATTAGACGGCATTGCCGATGCCATTGTCACCCACAACCGCGATATTCTCATTCGCGTTGATGACAGTGTGGTGCGCCATGATATGGGGACAACCACATTTTTGCGCCGCGCACGTGGTTTTACCCCCACCCCTATCAAGCTCAAAGACAGCACGCCGCCTATCCTCGCCCTTGGGGCCTATCTTAAGAACACCATCTGTGTCACACGCAAAAATCAAGCTTATCTTTCCCAACATATTGGCGATCTTGATAATGTGGCGACCATCACCTTTTTAGAAGAAACCGTGCATCATCTTTGTAAGGTTTTACAAGTTCAGCCCGAATTGATTGTGCATGACCTCCATCCCGATTTTGCCTCCACACGGCTGGCCCATGAAATGGGGCTTGAGACTTTGGCTGTGCAACATCACCATGCCCATATCGCCTCTGTCATGGCAGAACACCAAATTGAGGGCCCTGTCATTGGATTGGCCTTGGACGGATTTGGCCTTGGGGGACATGAAGAAAGTTGGGGCGGTGAATTGCTTAAAGTCGATGGGCTGAGCTGTGAACGTATCGGTCATTTAAAAGAACTCGCCCAACCCGGTGGTGATAAGGCCGCGCTTGAGCCTTGGCGCATGGGCGCAAGTGTGCTTCATCAATTGGATAGAGCTGATGAGATTAAAAGCCGCTATCCAGACAGAGATACCCAAACCTTACGCCTCATGCTGGATAAAAAGTTAAACGCCCCGATGAGCAGCAGCATGGGCCGCCTGTTTGATGCTGCCTGTGGTCTCTTAGGGGTGTGTGAGACCTCCCAATATGAAGGCCAAGCGCCCATGATGCTGGAAAGTCTGGTCAGCCGGATTGAAAGTGATCCTTATGGCTGGACGATCGATAAAAACATCCTCAACCTGCTGCCCTTGCTGAACTCCCTTTCAGGTTTAAGCGCTCAAAGTGGGGCCAACCTGTTTCATGGCACCCTTATCTTTGCCTTAAGTGATTGGGTTGAACGTGCGTGTCAAAATCATAACATTGAGAAGGTCGCCCTTTCGGGGGGATGTTTCTTAAATGAAATTATCACCCAAGGGCTCATAAGAAAATTGCAAAAAGTAGGCATCACGCCTTATCATAATCAACAAGCCCCCCTTAGCGATGCTGGCCTTTCTTTAGGTCAGGCATGGCTTGGGCAACAAAAACTTATTTGCGGAAGCTAACCATGTGCCTTGCCATGCCATCCAAAGTCGTTGAAATCCTTGAAGGGGATATGGCTGTTATTGAACTGGGCGGCGTTAAAAAGACCATCTCGCTTGGTCTGGTGGAAGATGTGAGCGCAGGTGATTATGTCATCGTGCATGTGGGTTATGCTTTATCCAAGGTCGATGAAGATGAAGCCTTAAAAACACTTGCCCTTTTTGAAGAAATGACCAAAGCCCAAGGCATCGCACCATGAAGCATGTGGATGAATATCGCGATGGGGAAACGGCGCAAAAATTGGCAAAGACCATTGCGCGTGAAGTTGATCCCAATCGTGAGTATCGTTTAATGGAATTTTGCGGTGGGCACACCCATGCGATTTTTCGCTATGGCGTGCAAGACCTGCTGCCCACAAATGTAAAAATGATCCATGGGCCGGGTTGCCCGGTTTGCGTCTTGCCTGTCTCGCGCATTGATCAGGCCATTGCCTATGCGCGCACGCCCGATGTGATTTTATGTTCTTATGGCGACATGCTGCGTGTGCCGGGTTCTAAATTCACATCCCTGATGAAAGCCAAGGCCGAAGGTGGCGATGTGCGCATGGTTTATTCCACGCTGGATGCGCTAGAGCTTGCCCAAAATAATCCTGATAAAAAAATCGTCTTTTTCGCCATTGGCTTTGAAACCACTACACCACCCACTGCCCTTGCCATTAAACAGGCCCAAGCCATGGGGCTCACAAATTTCTTTATCCTATCCAACCACGTGCTTACCCCCTCTGCTATCCAAAATATTCTGGAAAGTCCGGATGTGCGAGATTTAGGTAGCATTCCCCTTGATGGCTTTTTAGGCCCGGCCCATGTAAGTGCGGTCATCGGCACCCAGCCTTATGAGTATTTTGTAGAAGAATTCCAGCGCCCTGTGGTAATTTCCGGCTTTGAGCCTTTAGATGTGATGCAATCCATCTTGATGTTGATCCGCCAACTCAATGAAGGCCGCGCTGAAGTCGAAAACCAATATCGCCGCGCGGTCACCCATATGGGCAATGCCAAGGCAAAAAATCTGGTGGCTGAAATATTTGAACTGCGCCGCACCTTTGAATGGCGCGGCCTTGGTCATGTGCCTTATTCGGGCCTGAAAATCAAAGAAGAATATGCAAATTTTGATGCTGAAATTCAAATTCCAGTGGAGACTCCACCCGCACATGAAAATAAAGCCTGTGACTGTCCGGCAGTTTTGCGTGGCATAAAGAAGCCAACTGATTGTAAACTGTTTGGCACCCACTGCACGCCAGATAATCCCATGGGGTCTTGCATGGTATCTGCAGAAGGGGCTTGTGCGGCCTATTATTCATACGGGCGCTTTAGAAAAGCGGTTTAATAACGATAAGGAAATAATGAAATGAAAAAAATCACACTGGCGCTCATTGCCACTTTCTTTGCTTTTAATGTGTCTTCTGCCCTTGCAGTTGAAGCCTATACAGAAGACCAACAACAAGAATTTACCAGCTGGTGCACAGGGACAAAATCCAATTCAGAGCCCATGTGTAATTGCGCGTTAAAACAAGTCATGCAAACCGTTGCCCCGGCCACACTAGCAACTTTCCTTGCCAATGGCGGTGAAGTTTCTTTTTCCCAAACAAGTGTGATGACAGCCGCCGCTGTAACCCAAGCCCTGACAAGCTGTTCAAAATAAGGATAATCCCATGCGCCGACTTTTACTGAGCCTATGTACAGTTCTCCTGTTTGGTTTTCACACCTCTGCCCAAGCCGATGGTTTGGTGAAAGAGCTTAAACTGGGTGTGTTAGATCATGATACCGATGGGTTATGGAGTGGTTTTAACCGTGAAGGCGGGATTGATTTTAACGCAGAAATCATCCTCAATCACGATCTCGCCTTTTGGGGTGGGGTCATGAGCCCGGCGCTTGGGCTTTCTGTAAATAGCCAAGGTGATACCTCAAAGGCCTATTTGGATGCCCGCTGGCAAACTGATCTAAGCGACAATATCTTTTTCGCCCTTGGTGTGGGGGCTGCGGTTCATAACGGCAATAACAAGCTCACCAATGTAAATCGCAAGGCCCTTGGTTCAAAAGCCTTATTCCACTTCCCACTTGAGCTCGGCTATCAAATTGATGAGCGCTACAGCATCTCGCTTTTCTTTGATCATGTTTCCAATGCCTGGACGTCCAGCCCCAATGAGGGCATGGACACCTTAGGCATTCGCTTTGGCTATCGTTTCTAAGAAAGATTTCCATGTCGCCACGCACAGCCTATAGCCGCGCGCTTGATCTTGAAAACGGTGTGGTGGAAATGTGCCACGGTGGGGGTGGGCGCGCAATGGCCCAGCTTATTGACCAGCTCTTTGCCGATGCGTTTGCCAATGACATTCTCGCCCAAGGTAATGATCAGGCTGTCTTTGACCTGCCAGCAGGTCGTGTGGTGATGAGCACCGATAACTTTGTCATCTCGCCCCTGTTTTTTCCCGGCGGTAATATTGGGAGTTTAGCGGTCCACGGCACGGTCAATGATGTGGCCCTTTCAGGGGGACGTCCGCTTTACCTGACAGCAGGTTTCATTTTAGAAGAAGGCTATCCGCTTAAAGAGTTAAAACTTATTGTTGAGAGTATGGCAAAAGCCGCAGAGCAAGCCGGTGTTAAGATTGTAACGGGTGACACAAAGGTTGTTGAGCGCGGTCACGGCGATGGGGTTTATATCAACACAACGGGTATTGGCGTTGTGGATGAAGCCATCACTGTTTCAGGAGAGCGTGCCAAACCCGGTGATAAAATCCTCATTAACGGTTTTGTCGGGGACCATGGCGTTGCCATCATGTCCCTGCGCGAAGGTTTAGGTTTTGACTCCTCTATCCAATCTGATTGCGCCAGTCTAAACGGTCTTATTAGCGATATGATCAGCGCTGTGCCTGATATTCATGTCATGCGTGACCCGACCCGTGGGGGACTTGCTGCAACATTAAATGAGTTGGCCCATCAAAGTGGTGTGGGTATGGAACTACTTGAAAACAAAATCCCCATTCGCGATGAAGTGCGTGGGGCTTGCGAGATCTTGGGGCTTGATCCGCTCTATGTTGCCAATGAGGGTAAGCTGCTTGCCATCTGCGCTGAAGAAGAGGCTGAAAACCTCTTGGCCGCAATGAAAGCCCATCCTTTAGGCAAAGATGCGGCGATCATTGGTCGCGTGCTTGAAGATGATCATCATTTTGTCCAACTCAAAACAAGCTTTGGCGGCTCCCGCGTTGTGGACTGGATTGCAGGCGAACAACTGCCAAGAATTTGTTAAATGAAAATCCTGCTTCTCACCCATAGCTTTAACAGTTTAAGCCAACGCCTTTATGTGGAACTGGCCCGTCTTGGTCATGACATTAGCGTCGAGTTTGATATCCATGATCGCGTCACAGAAGAAGCCGTTGAGCTGTTTAAACCCGACTTGCTCATTGCGCCTTTTTTAAAACGTGCAATCCCTGAAACCGTCTATTCTAAACTGCCCTGCCTGATTGTGCATCCCGGGCCTGTTGGTGATCAAGGCCCCTCAGCATTAGATTGGGCGATACTGCGCGATGAAAAAGAATGGGGTGTAACCCTGCTTCAAGCTGTTCAGCAAATGGATGCAGGCCCCATCTGGGCGAGCCGAATTTTCCCCATGCGCTGTGGCCCCAAAAGCAGCCTTTATCGCAATGAAGTGACAAATGCGGCTGTTGAATGTGTGCTTGAAGCCTTGGAAAAATTTAAATATCCAAATTTCAAACCCACCCCGCTTGAGGGAAAGGGTGTTTGGAATGAGCTGATGAAACAAGATGTGCGACAGATTAACTGGGACACAGACACAACAGAGACCATCTTGCGCAAAATAAATGCAGGTGATGGCAACCCGGGTGTTCTTGATACCCTGAATGGTATCGAGGTCTATCTACATAATGCACAAGCTGAAACAGACTTAAGTGGAAATGCCGGTGAGATTATCGCCACCAAAAACGGGGCCATTTGCCGCGCAACCCTTGATGGGGCAATCTGGATTGGGCATCTACGCAAAAAAGGTAAAGAAAATTTCAAACTGCCAGCCACATCGATCCTTGGTCTTGAAAGCGGTGAAGGAGAGCGTGACATCTGGTTTGAACAGGTTGGTGAGATCGGCTATCTCCATTTCCCTTTCCATAACGGCGCGATGAATACGGATCAATGCCAACGTTTACTTAAAGCCTATAAAGAGGCCTGTGCCACAGAGGCCTACACAATCGTGTTGATGGGTGGGGAAGATTTCTTTTCAAACGGCATTCATCTTAACGCCATTGAAGCCGCAAAACGCCCCGCAGAAGAAAGCTGGGCCAATATCACTGCCATGGATGATCTCTGCGAAGCGATCATCACCACAACTGATAAACTCACCATTGCCGCCCTTTCTGGTAATGCGGGGGCGGGTGGTGTCTTCTTTGCCCTTTGTTGTGATAAAACCTTTGCCCGACAGGGCGTCATTTTAAACCCGCATTATAAAAATATGGGCAACCTGTTTGGCTCTGAATATTGGACCTATCTTCTGCCCAAGCGCGTTGGCGTGGCTCAGGAAAAAAAGGTTATGGAGCACCGCCTGCCCATTGGCACGGTTGAAGCAGAAAGCCTTGGGCTGATTGATGACAGCTTTGGTAAAACTATCGCTGAATTCAGAAATCAACTGGCAGGCCGCATTACCCAGATCGACATAAATAAAANATCATTGCTGATAAAAAAGAAACCCGCATACGAGATGAAGCTGAAAAGCCACTTGCGAGTTATCGCGCAGATGAGCTTGAGAAAATGAAACTCAATTTCTTTGGCTTTGATCCAAGCTATCATGTGGCGCGCTATAAGTTTGTCTTGCGCGAGCCTAAATCTTTTACACCGCTATATCTTGCTAAACATCGCCAGCGCGCAAAAGACGGGGATGTAATTGAGGAAATTTCACATTAAAAGCACAACTGACACAGAGCTGAATTTAAATCAATCTGCCCGCGTGTAGGTCTGAATGATTTTATAAAGATCATTAATATTAAACGGCTTGGGTAAATAATCGACAAAACCTGCCTCTTTACCGCGTTCAATATCCTTATGCATGGCTTGGGCTGTTACCGCTACAACCGGAATATTTTTTGTTTCAGACTGATTGCGCAAAACTTCCATCATTTGCCAGCCGTCCATACCGGGTAAATTGATATCTAGAAAAATCAAATCTACATTCGCATTTTCAAGATACTCCAACCCTTCTTCGGCAGTGCGAATGATCTCTAATGAGATTTCCCCATAAGGTAAAAGAGCCTCTTCCATGAGCTTACTGTTGTTGGGGTTATCTTCCACATAGAGGATTTTTGCATCGCGTTCCAATTGCAGGATTGATTTTTCTGGCATCATTGAGGGTTTGCGACGTCTCTCTATTTCTTCCAAGTTATCTTCTTGGAAAATCGGAATTCTAAACCAGAAATGGCTCCCTTTACCCAACTCACTTTCAACGCCCATGCGCCCGCCCATAAGACCGACCAGCTTATGGGTAATGGTCAGGCCAATGCCTGTGCCTTCCACACCGGACATTTCCGCATTCAAACGGTTAAAGGGTGTAAAGAGCTCTTCGATTTCATCGGGGTGAATGCCCGGACCATTATCAACAACATCAAACTGAAGCATATTTTCATCAGTGCAAATTTCACAGCTGAAACGCACCTGACCATTTGGCTTGTTATATTTGATGGCATTACTGCCTAAATTCACGAGAATTTGTTTTAAACGGGTGTAATCGGCCTCAACCTGAACTGCGTTATCTTCAGTAATCTCATTAATGACCTCAATGCCATATTCAGTAGACAGGCCTTCAAGCAGGTCTGAAGCATCCCCCATCACCCGCCAAGGTGTGACGGCTTCTAAAGAGACCTGAACTTTGCGCGCTTCAATCTTGGCGAGATCAAGGATTTCGTTGATCAAATCCAACAGGTGCTGGCCTGCCTTCAAAATCTGGTTGACGAATTCTTTTTGCCCCTCATCCAGCTCAGTTTTTCGTGGCATCAAAAGAAGTTGAGCAAAGCCCAAAATACCATTAAGCGGCGTGCGCAGCTCATGGCTCATGGAAGACAGGAATTCTGATTTGGCCTGACTGGCATTTTCGGCCTCTTCCTTGGCAAGGCGCAACTCTTGAGCACGAAGATATTCATCCGTCACATCACGCCCGGAGCCCCGATAGCCCAAGAAAGTTTTTCCCGTATCATCAAAAATGGGTTTTCCGCTGATGCGAAACACCCGTTCATCCCCATGGGTATTTACAATGGTATATTCAAAGACTCTAAAGGCTTCATGGCGCTCCAAAAGGGCTTGATGTTCGCGCCATTTCTCACCCTCATTTGCCATGCGCTCAGGCGTGACCAACTCCATGCGGGTCTTGCCTAAAATATCCTTTGGCCCAAAGCCCGTTACTTTCAAGGCCCGTTCAGACATAAAGGTGAAACGGAGGTCGTCCCCCATCTCCCAGAACCAGTCAGAAGAAGCCTCGGCAATATCGCGAAAACGCTCTTCACTTTGGCGCAGCTCCGCCTCAATATGGCGTCTTTCGGTAATCTCTTCTTCCATGGCGCGTGTGCGATGCATGACGCGCAGTTCTAACTCTTCATTGACCCGATGGAGTTCTTCTTCAGCCAGTTTGCGCTGCGTTAAATCCAGACCTTGAGCTAAAATGGTTGCAACCGAATTATCCTGATGAAAGGCAACGGGTGAAATACTCCAAGACATATGATAGTCTTGCCCGCTTTTGGGGTTATTCTGTGCCATTTCCCAGTTATCAATCACGGCACCCTTTAAAGACCGATCCAAGACACTGTCTTTGTCTTTTTCAGCCAAGCCGATCATGGCGATCACCTTTTGAACGGCCATACCTTCGACTTCTGTCTGGGTGCGCCCAAAAATTCTCTCCGCTGCCCGGTTAAACTTGGTAATACGCCCCTCCCCATTCCACGCAATGATCGGGGAGTTCGCCAACTCAATCAGGTTTGTCAAATAACGTTCATTTTCATGAATGGTCGTGACCATTTCACTGACCACACCACCAATATGGTTAAACTCCTGCACCGGACCGGGGGTAAAACGTGCATGGTGGCGATGCTTTTTGATATCTGCGACATAATCAATCAAATGATCCGTACTGCTGCCAATCAGACGGCGCACCATATAAGCAATGAATAAGGCCGTGAGCAAAGCCCCGACGATCAGATAAACACCCCCTTTTGAATAAACATCAAAGAGAGAGGCCACATTATCACGGCGCAGTAACAAAATAACAGACAGCTGCGCGCGATTTTCTTCCTTAACACCCATATTAAAACGCTGGGCAATATGATCATTAACCTGAACTGTTTTACCTGCTGAAATTTGTGAAATTTCTCTTATTTTTGCGGCTGTTTTTTCATCAGGATTGGGCCCAAAGGAATGAACAAGCACATGATTATCTTGCAGCAAAAGCAACTGATCAACACCAGAGGCCTCTTTAAGCTCTTTGGCAAACAAGAAATTCTCACTAATGGCTATCGCGCTGTGAATGGCACCAATGACCCGGCCCAGCTCGGCCTCAATCACAGGCACACTAAACAACAAAGCGTTGGTTTGTTCAGCATCATTAAGCTGCACCAAGGTCCATTTCTGAAACGCCTTGGAAGATTGCGTGATCAACATTTCTTTTTTGGCATTGATCACACTTAAAGGAGAGCTCACATCCCCTAACAACACACCGTTTTCACCACTGAGCATCAAGACATCAAGGTTCTGTGTCTCTTCATGTTGCAAAATAGAGAATAAGCTTTCTTCAATAGCCTCGCGCTCATTGCTATTGATCGCTTTAATCAGCTGTTCAGAATCGGACATGGCCGACAAACGACTCGCCGCGCGGCCCAATTTTTCATCTAGGCTAAAATTAATAATGCGATGGCGAAAATCAAAGGACTGTTGGATTTCATGATCAATTAGATCACGTGCTGAAAAATAGCTCGAAATCGCAAAAAGGGTAGACACCATTAAAACGCCGCCAAAAGACAGCGCTAAAATAAAAGTCGATAAATGAAGGCCCTTTTTTGCTTCACTCATAATAGTCTAACGTCCACCAAACCTGACGACTTGATCCGTCTGGGTCTTAAAGTGATCAGAATATCGAAAGGCGCGTTTGCGCAAGGCTTCAATGTGACCCGCTGACATACCCTTTTCGATCAACTCCATATCCCCAGAATAAACTGTCGGAACAGAAGCGCCCATGCCTTGTAAATCCATAGCAATCGCATCCGCCATGGCAACACCATTATCATCATTCATGCGCATCACGGTAAAATCAAGTTCGCCAGCCGCAATGGCTTTAAGCTCATTACCGCCACCACCCCAGCCATTGACCGTAATTTGATCCAGAATGCCAAGTTCTTTTGCTGCATCAATCACCCCAAGGGCAATATCTGTTGAACAGGCATAAATAAAGGGTGGCTTATTCTCTTTCGCCAACACATTCAAAGCCGCCTTTTTGGACTTTTCACGATTGAAATCCAGATAAAAGGAATCGCTTACCTTTGCTTGCCCCTCACGCAAGACATGTTCCATAAACGTCCCGCCGCGCACAGAACTCACATAACCACGCGTCCCATAAAACAATGCATAATCGGTTTTCTTTGGGAAAGTTTTTAAGAATTTTTCAGCAAGTAAAACACTGCCCACTGCATGGTCAAATCCTACATATAAAAATGGCTGTTGTTTGGCCCAGGCGCGCACAGGGGTGGTGATATTTTGTAAAATCAGCTTAGGTCGACCGCGCTGCATAATGCGTTCAATGATTGTGCGGTGGCGAAAAGCATCCAGTGTAAAGACAAGATAATCAGGATCTTTTTGCAAAACCTGTGCAATTTGCCGTTCTTGTAATCTCACACCAACCCCAGGCTCAGTAAAGCTTGGGTGGATTTCATAAGGTAAGTTTAACTCCTGCAAGCGCGCTTCAAAGGACGATACGCTGCGCCACCAATAATCGCTAACCTGCTTACCCGGATAGACGACCGCCACTTTCACAGGCTTTTGAATATTTTGCACTTCAGAAGCTTTAGCGCGCACTCGTTGTGAAAATTTATCTGTCTTTTCTCGTTGCTCAGGATTAGCTGACATATATTCATGATAGGTCCAATAATCAGACCCGTTTGATCCTGCAAAACCCTCCCCTGCCCATACGAGCAAAAGAGATATACAGAGTATACGTATCATCTCTACCTCCCAAAAAAGCACATTTAAATGCCAATTCTTATTATTTTATATGAGTATAACCCGAAATTGCATTGCAGGGAGTCAGTTTTTTATTAAAATGCTACAATTACTTGGCGCTTTTATATGAGCAGGCCCTACAGATGACAAAACAACACGGATCAATCAAACTGGCTTGGCAGTCCCCAAATGCACGCAAAGCGGCTTGGGCAATTGCGCTGTGCAGCTTTGCCTTGGTTGTTTTGCTTGGCAGCTTGTTGCGCGAACAAGAAGAAAAGCTTCGTGAAAACAGCCTGACTAAATTTGCACGCACCCTTTCCTCCACAGCCCTAAGTGCAGGGGGAGAGGCCGATGATATGTTGCTTAAGGTCAATGACCTGCTCAATGTAGAATCTGTCTTGGGCGTGCGTCTCCTCCAAGGGCGCGATATCCCCTTAAGTGTAGGCGAGACACAAAGTGACTTTCCCCCGCTGACCTCACAAGAGTTTCAGCTGACCCATTGGGATGATACCAAGAGCGTGGTTGATATCGCCATTCGTTTAGAGCCCGAGCTGGATTTTGACTGGATTGTGCTGCGCCTAGATGGGGCAGATTTGATGCCTCACCCGTTATGGGGAACACTGATCAACTGGGGTGTCGCACCCCTTTTTGCCTTTATCCTCGCGCTTGTCTGTTTATGGCTATATGGCAGCTACAGCATCAAACCCTTACACCGCATTTCTGATTTTCTTAAAAGCAATAATGGAAAATTTGCCAGTACCCCTGTGGCGCAAGACATCACCAAATCCAAAGACGACGTAGCCCTTTTGGCAAAACAGATTGAAGCCATGCGCATTGAAATTAGCGAGGCCAAAGGTAAGTCTGATTTTGAAGCCCGCTTTCTTCATGAAACACCTTATGCCTTGCTGCGCTGTTCGGTAAATCGCAAGGTGCTTTATTCAAATGTGGCTGCGCGCAATCAAAGCGCCCTTTTTGGCGATGACACAAAAGAGTTCGTCGCCCCGGCCCTTTCTGAACTGGTGCGCAAAGCTTTTTACGAGACAAAACAAGTCTATGGCGATATCCGCTGTGGCGACACCATCATCACCTTCAGGGCCATCCCGGTTTTAGATGCGGGCTATGTCAATCTCTACGGCGAAGTCAGCCGCCATATTGACGAAGACGTTTAGGTTTTCGCCAATTCAAGTAAGACCTGAACCGGATGGCGGGGTTTGAAATTGCCATAACGTTTTGTTTGGCAACGACAGGAAAATCCTGTTGCCAACATACGCTCTGCACCCACTTTGGCCGCCTTGTCTTTCCAGCTTAGAGCAAACAGCTTTTTCGACATGTCTTCATTTTCCACCTCATGACCAAACATGCCTGACATGCCGCAACAGCCTGTTTTTTCAATGCGCAAACTTTGGTTAAAGGCGGCAAAGATATCGCTCCATTGGCTTGGTGTTTGGGGCAAAGACGTCTTTTCCGTACAATGGGCAAACAGGGCATATTCTTGGGACGAGCCTGTTTGAGGTAAGCTCAATGCGCCTGCTCTTAATTTACCATGCAGCCATTCATGAAATTGATAAACCGTATAATCCGGGCGATTTTCAAGACGCTGGTTATATTCCTGGCGCATCATCAAGGTAACAGCGGCCTCAATCCCGACCATCTCAATACCCGTGGCACTGACAGATGCATAATAAGCATCATTTTCTGTGGCAAGCGCATCAAACTCTTTTAAGAAGCCTTTCACATGCAATGGTTTACCATTGGGGCGATAGGGCGCAACAAACACCTGATAGCCCAGCTCAACCAGTAAATCATAATGCGCTATCACGACTTCGCTATCATAATGGGTTGTAAAGGTGTCTTGCACCAAAATGACCGACCTTTCCTTGGCCTCCTTAGAAAGGGCGCTCATGGCACTCAGGTCAAAAGCAGGGGCTTTGCGTTTACTCAGTTCTTTTTCCACTTTTAAGGAACTGACTTTAGGCAAATCAATTAAGCCAAAACCATTTTTCATAAAGGCTTTTACAGGGGGCAAGGCCTGCATGAAATTGCTTAAGCCTGCAAACTTCTGGGTCAGCGGTGCCAGCTTTTCCAACAGGGCAACCAGATGATCACGTCGTGGACGGTCATAACGTTCATGATAGGCATCAAGGAACTGAGCCTTCATTTCAGGGATATCCACCTTGACCGGACATTGGGTCGCACATGTTTTACAAGACAGGCACGTCTTTAAGGCCTCATAAACATCAAGGTTAAAGTCTTTACCTTCCGCCAAGGCTTTGGGTGCATCAGGCTTTTCAGCCATGGTGCGCAAACGCATCCATTCTCGCAACAAGCCTGCGCGCCCTTTTGGTGATTGCACCCGATCACGCGTGGCCTTGTAACTTGGGCACATGGGATCAAACGCATCCCATGTAAAACAAGCGCCATTACCATTACATAAGGTCGCTTTTGGATAAGCCGCCTTGATCTTGTCATCTAAGGTGCGATCAACCTGTCCACGCAACGTGGCCTTATCAATGGGCGTCAGTTCCACCTCAGGCATGGTATAAGGCGTGGCGATTTTACCGGGGTTAAACAGGTTATGCGGATCAAAAGCCGACTTGATTTTGCGCAGCTCGTCATAAAGTTCGGGTCCAAAGAATTTTGGTGAATATTCCCCACGGAAGCCTTTTCCATGTTCGCCCCACAACAGGCCGCCATATTTCTTGGTCAGGTCTGCCACACCGTCTGAGATTTCACGCAGTTTGGGCTCATCCATCACATCGGTGAGATCAAGGGTCGGGCGCACATGCAAGCAGCCCACATCGGCATGACCAAACATACCGTAATCCACCCCATGCCCATCAAGAAGCTCGCGAAACTCACGAATGTAAGGTGCGAGATTTTCTGGCGGCACGGCGGTATCTTCCACAAATGGAATTGCGCGGCGTTTACCTTGCAAGGCCCCGAGCAGACCCACTGATTTTTTGCGCATTTCCCACAGCGCTGAAATCTGCGCCGGGTTTGAGGTCGCGCGCCAGCCCGTGGCTTGACCCTCTAACTCTAAAGCATCATCCAAAAGTTTTTCAAGCTTGGCAATTTGAGCATCAACTTCTTCTTGGGAATTGCCCACAAACTCGACAAAGTTCATCCCCATGACAGGGGGCTCACCTTCTTCACCGCCCAGCATATCGCCCACTTGCGTCCAGATGATATCTTGCTGGGCCATACTCATAATCTTGTCATCCACCACTTCCACAGCAGCCGGATCAGCCTGTAAAATCAACTGCACCCCTTCCAAGGCTTCATTGAAGGTGGAATAACGCACCGTTACCAGCCCTTTATTCTTCGGCAGTGGGATCACACGAAACGTTAGTTTTTGCGTTAAACAAAGCGAACCTTCAGAGCCTGCCAGCAGATAAGACAGGTTAAAGGTGCCGTTATTATCTAGGGCATGTTCAAGGTTATAGCCTGTCAGCCCACGGTTCATTTTTGGAAAAGTCTGATCAATCAGTTCTTCATTTTCAACAATGGAATTGTAAGCTTGGCGATGGATATCTCCAACAATATCTTCGCGCGCCATAACCTCTTTCATCTCAGGCGCACTTAAGGGCTTGGACGTCCAGCTTTGACCACCAGAAAGAACCACACCCATCTCATGAATATAATCAGATGTCTTACCATAAATGCGCGAGCCTTTGCCCGATGCATCGGTCCCTGTCATGCCGCCCAATGTGGCGCGTGATGATGTGGACACCGCAGGGGGAAAGAAAAAGCCACGTTCTTTTAAATATGCATTGAGCTGATCAAGCACCACACCGGGCTGGATGGTGACCAGTTGCGCCTCTTCATCAAACTCAAGGATGTTATTCATATGTTTGGAGGTATCAACCACCACACCGTTATTAAGTGATTGACCGTTTGTGCCCGTGCCGCCCCCGCGCGGGGCAAAGGAAATGCCCCGAAACTCTTCTTGGGCACCGAGTTTGGCAATCACATTGAGGTCGTCTTCACAGACCGGATAGACCACGGCTTGAGGCATCACCTGATAGACACTATTGTCCGTTGCGCTGAGTAAACGGGTGGGATAATCCGCATAAACCTCACCTGTAAAAGATGAGTTTTCCAACGCTTTTAAAAAGCGCACAGTCACATCATCAAGGGCGCGATCGGGTGTCAATATCGGGAGCATGTTCATATATCCATCACACAACGTCATCCTCGCATGGGCAAAGATCTTTTTTCAATGAAGAGACTCCCAATCAAATTGGGAATGACGCCTTAGTTTTAAACCTGTTGCAATGGATATACGCTTGTTCAGCATTTTTTTAAACAGGAAAAAAAAGCGCCGACCCTCCCTATTTGCGAAAAACATTTGGGGAAGGGCCGGCTAAGATGGGTATTTAGGGCGATGAGGGGGTAGGTTCAGGCCCCAATACCGTCATCTATAGGCTTTTAATGTGCGTTGTTAAGCTCTTCTTCAGCCGAAAAGGCCTCAGCAGGAAGCTCATGTGCAATGCCTTTGTGACAGTCAATACAGGTCTTACCCTGATCTTGAGCCTCAAGGTGGCGATTGCGCGCACGGGAGTTTTGTCGTGACACGTCCATTGCCATGAAGTTGTGACAGTTACGACATTCGCGGCTGTCTGTTTCCTTCATGGTCGTCCATACACGTTTAGCCATAGTCAGACGATGGGCTTCAAATTTCTCTCGGGTATCAACTGTACCCAAGATTTTATGAAGGATTTCGTTTGACGCCTGGATTTTACGTTTCATCTTGTGAATCCATGGACGCGGTACGTGACAATCAGGACAAGTTGCACGAACGCCAGAAGCGTTTGTATCGTGCACTGTACCTGTAAATTCACGATACACATTCTGTTCCATCTCGTGACAAGACAGACAGAAAGTTTCCGTATTGGTCATTTCCATGGTCCAGTTAAAACCACCCCAGAAAATGACACCGGTAATCAACCCGACAAACAACAGCATACCTGCAGATGTCGTTTTACTTGGCCTTTTAATCAAGGACCAGATCCGGTTGAAAAAACCCGGTTTTTCTTCAAGTTCACTCATAGCAAGTTCCCCTTGGCCTTATTTGGTGAAGGTATTTTCCACCAGCGGCTTGGCATCCACTTGCGGTACGTGACATTGTGTGCAGAACCAGCGACCCGGTACCACATCGTCCAGAGGCTTACCTGTGCGGTGGTCTAGATAGTGAGTTTCACTGATCTTTGGCGCACCTTCTTTGGCAGCATACTGCCAGTTATGGCAACGCATACACTGGTTAACCTTCAGATTGATTTGGTATTTTTCAATCTTATGCGGGATCAGCGGTGGTTGTTGACGATAGTTTTGCGAAAAACGACCACCTTCAATCACTTGGTTAATTGAGGCTGCAGCATTTGTTTCTTCCAAATCTGCTTGGCCACGTAACGATTTAAAGTTCTCTGCACTTGCTGCATTCATCAACATGAAAACTGCAGCAAAGAAACAGACAACAGGGATTAGGACTCGTTTCACAGTCATATCTCCTTCAAGTCTCATGCCGCCCTCGTCGTGCTATCCTTAGCACTCTCTTTATGTGGGCGGACATCATCCAATTTATTTTTAGTTCGAAGCGAAAATTTAAAAACATCTTCAGAGCAGACATCCAGACAGCGACCACAGTTTGTGCAGTCCCCAGACAGGATAATCGGACCCTGATCGTCCTTTTCCCCTTTTAAAGCAGGCGAAATAACATGAGATTCTGGGCAGACGGTATAGCAATCCATACAGTCGTTACAGGCTTTACGATTGTTTGCACTTATCTTGATCAGACTGACCTTACCGATCAGGCCGTAAAAAGCCCCAACCGGACAGATGCGTGAACACCAGATGTTCTCGCCCCCGACCAATTCGATCAAGAACAACAAGAGCGTTACCAAAAAGACAGTGCCAAAACTTCCAAAAACAAGGGAACGATGCAAGATCGTCACCGGGTTTAGAAATTCCCAGGCAATGGTCCCCGTCACAGCAGATGTGAGTAAGACACCCCCCATGATCCAAAGAGCCGTCCCTCTGTTCAAACGAATACCTGTTTTCTTCCAGCCCAATTTACGGCGCAGCCATGTGGCTGTATCGGAAATCACATTGATGGGACATACAAAAGAACAGAATGTGCGACCACCGACTAAAAAATAGCCCAGCAGTACAATTCCAACGCCAATAATGGCGCTTGTTTCCATCACATGTCCGCTCATCAAGGACTGGAGGAAGATGAACGGATCAGTTAGCGGTAACACATCCAAAGTTATGGATGACGCCAACGTCCCTTTCACCAACCAGAAACCTGTCAACGGCCCAACAAGAAACACGAAAACAACCAAGGCCTGAGACAGACGTCTCAACACCAGCCACTTATGCGCAGCCAGCCAACCTTTCTTTTCAACGGCACTTTGTCCGGGGTTTTGCATACTCATGGCTTAAACCCCTTATAGCCGCCGTTTGTTGTTTTCTCAGGGAATGGTGATGCAGGGTTATATCCGCGATCTGGAAGATCAATGATGCCTTGCCCCTCAATGAGGGATTCACCTTTTTTGCGTTTTTCAACCCAGCCCCAACGATAATGCTCACCCAGTTGTCCAAGTGCGATGCGCTCAGGTAAGACACGGATAGCCGTTTCTTCCAAAACACATGCTTTTTCACACTTGCCACACCCGGTACATTTGTCGCTATGGACAGTGGGGATGAAAATCGCATGTTTCCCTGTACGTTCATTGGCGGAACGTTCCAGTGTAATTGCCTCATTAATCAACGGGCAAACGCGGTGACAAACATCACAACGCAAACCCTGATAATTGAGACAGGTCTCATGCCCAACCAATACGGCAACACCCATTTTGGCATCATCAATATTGGTCAGAGACTTGTCCAGAGCACCTGTGGGGCACGCCTCTACACACGGGATATCTTCACACATTTCGCATGGGATATCTCGGGCTGTAAAGAACGGCGTACCGGTCACATTATCAGTGCCCTGATCGGCCAAGTCCAACGTGTCGTAAGGGCAATCCCTCACACACAAACCACAACGCACACAAGCTGATAAGAAGTTTCCTTCTGCAATCGCGCCCGGTGGACGGATCGCATCAGCCGGCAGTTTACCCTCCGCTTCACGCACAGCAGTACCCAGTGCCAGACTAAACAGTCCGACACCACAGGCACCTTTGGCTGCATCACCGAGAAAATCCCGGCGTGTAACCTTTTTCTTATTTTTATGCGTTTTATAGGTCATGGCTCTCCCCTCCCTTTTTATGAGGAAGGACGGTTAATGTTTTTTAGGCTTTTTCGATTTTACAAGCACACTTCTTGTAATCAGTCTCTTTGGAAAGCGGATCAGTCGCATCCAATGTCAACTTGTTCACAAGTGCACCTTCATCAAACCACGGAATGAAGACGAGGCCTTCCGGCACGCGGTTACGGCCACGTGTTTCCACACGAACCTTAATTTCACCACGAAGCGAGGAGACTTTGACTTCTTGCCCACGACGAAGACCGCGTTTTTTCGCGTCCGTCGGGTGCATAAACACGACAGCGCTTGGGAATGCACGGTGCAATTCTTCTACGCGACGTGTCATGGAGCCTGAATGCCAGTGTTCAAGAACACGACCTGTGCAGAGCCACAAATCGAATTCTTTATCCGGGCTTTCAGCTGGTGGCTCGTATGGTGCAAAGATGATGTTCGCACGACCATCTTTTTTACCGTAGAAACGAACACCTTCGCCGGCTTTAACGTGCGGGTCATAGCCTTCACGGAAACGCCACAGTGTTTCTTTACCGTCAATGACAGGCCAACGTAGCCCACGTGCTTTATGGTATGTTTCAAACGGTGCCATTTCGTGGCCCTTTTTGATGATACCTTCAGCAGAGTTGAACATACGGTATTCTTCGAAGATCCCTTTATGAACGTAATAACCGAAGTGATCGGCATCATCGTTGTCATAAACGTTACCCGCGCCATCGGTAATTTTCTCAACAGGGTATTTGTTGATGTTACCGTTTTCATATAGCACTTCGTACATGGTCTTGCCGCGAAGCTCAGGTGCTTTTGCAAGCAGCTCTTCAGGCCAGACTTCTTCGATTTGGAAACGCTTGGCAAATTCCATCATCTGCCACATGTCAGACTTGGCTTCACCCGGTGCTTTCACCTGTTGACGCCAGAACTGTGTACGACGTTCCGCGTTACCATAGGCACCTTCTTTTTCCATCCACATTGCAGTTGGAAGGATCAAGTCCCCTGCCAAAGCCGTAACTGTTGGATATGGATCAGACACAACGATGAAGTTTTCTGGGTTACGATAGCCCGGATAACCTTCTTCGTTCATGTTTGGTGCAGCTTGCATGTTGTTGTTACACATAACCCAATAGGCATTGAGTTTGCCATCTTTCAACATACGGTTTTGCAGCACTGCGTGATAGCCTGGTTTTGGTGGAATTGTGCCATCAGGCAGTTTCCAGATTTTCTCAGCAAACTTGCGGTGAGATTCTTTTTTCACAACCAGATCGGCAGGCAGACGGTGTGCAAATGTACCAACTTCACGAGCAGTACCACAAGCAGACGGCTGACCTGTCAATGAGAATGGGCTGTTGCCCGGCTCAGAGATTTTGCCCATCAAGAGGTGAACGTTATAGAGCAGACCATTTACCCAAACACCACGTGTGTGCTGGTTAAAGCCCATTGTCCAGTATGAAGAAACCTTACGTTTTGGATCAGCATAAGCTTGAGCCAGTTTCAACAGGGACTCTTTTGGCACACCAGAAAGTTCTGCAGCGTAATCCAACGTATATTTAGCAACGGATTTAGCATATTCATCAAATGAGATTTTGTTGAATTTACCTTTACCCGGGTTCTTGGCAGCTTTTTCCAAAGCATGCTCAGGACGCAGGCCGTAACCAATATCAGTTGTTGTTGAGTTGAAGTTCACATGCTTGGAAATAAAGTCTTTGTTATATGCTTTATTTTCAATGATGTAGTTGGCGATATAGTTCAGAATAGCCAAATCCGTTTGCGGATTAAAGACCATACCGTTATCAGCCAGCTCAAAACAACGATGCTCGTATGTAGACAGGACGTGAACTTCACAACCCGGCTTTGTCAAACGAGTGTTTGTCATACGCGACCATAGGATCGGGTGCATTTCCGCCATGTTGGCGCCCCAAAGGACGAACGTGTCGGCATGTTCCAAATCGTCATAACAGCCCATCGGCTCATCAATACCGAAAGCACGCATGAACGCACCTACGGCTGAAGCCATACAGTGACGTGCGTTTGGATCAAGGTTGTTAGAACGGAAACCCGCCTTAAACAGTTTAGAGGCCGCATAGCCTTCCATCACTGTCCATTGACCAGAACCAAACATACCAATGGAAGTTGGGCCTTTTTTCTTAAGGGCTTCTTTCCATTTAACAGCCATTATGTCGAAAGCTTCATCCCAGCTTACGGGCTCGAAATCACCTTCTTTATCATACTTGCCGTTTGTTTTGCGCAACAGCGGTTGAGTAAGACGATCTTTACCGTACATAATCTTGGACAGGAAATAGCCCTTGATACAGTTTAGACCTTTGTTCACAGGTGCATCAGGGTCCCCTTGGGTTGCGACGATTTTACCGTCACGTGTACCAATGAGAACACCACAGCCTGTGCCACAAAAACGACAAGCGCCTTTATCCCAACGGATATTTCCGGGCATAGCGGCTTGGGCAGTTTTGGCGGGTAGAGAAACGCCTGCAACGGCAGCAGTCGCTGCAGCAGCATTGGCTTTCATAAATTCGCGCCGGGTCAGTTTCATGAGGAAACCTCCTCCATTTCTAGCGAGTCTTGAGATTCAAATTGATGATAGACGAGAGAGCTGTTGATAACGCCACTGGTACGATCCACTGTTGTGATCATTTCAGAAGCCAGACAGTCTTCGGTATCTTCGATGGTAATGACCAAACGGCCATCTTCGGTTTGGGTATGGACATCCACACCCTCTAGTTCATTTAATGCAGCGCACACTTCGTCGATGCGGCCTTTGGCCACATGAGCGATGAGCCCACACACATTAAAGGGCTTCTCTGGTGAGGGCATTGCACCCGGCACCGTCGCAAGCTCTTTTCCTTCAGCAAGAAAACGACTATTAACTTTCAATTCATTCCCCCTCTTCATTAAGTTCGGGTTTAATCACAATCGCTTCACTAGGACATACTGATACACAAGCACCACAGCCTGTGCATTGATGTTGGTCTAGTTGAGGCACTGCAACCGCCCCCGCAGTGAGACGAAAACGGATGGCACGGGGTTCACACTGGTCATCACAAGCCCTGCATTCGATCCCCTTCATCGCCAAACATTTCCCCTCAATAGAAATGCTTAGTGACCAAGGGGTTTCAGGATCGAGCATCACCAATGCGCCATCACGACACGATGCGACGCAATCACGACAAAAAGTGCATTCCCCTTTCGAGAAATCCACTTTGGCCAACTTACGCTCATCGATTTTGAGAATATTTTCAGGACAAGCCGTCACACACTCGCCACAGCCAGTGCATTTTTTGGCAAAAGCATCACGTTTGAGAGACCAAGGTGGACGAATGACATCGTCTTGACCGCTCAGACCGGAATGCCCAAACAACATTGTTCGTCTTGAAACTTCATTTCTCATGGGACCCCCTCCCACATTCCAAAAATCATACTTTGGATGGATGAATATCTACCATAGCACCCTGCTTTTTGCAAGAAAATCTCATACTTTAGTACTATTTAATTAGAATAATTCAAATTTCCAAGCTAAGTCCCTAAAGGTAATACCGCTTGATTTTTCCTACACAAAAAGATCAGACTCACCTATAAAGCTTATATGGAAAGATTACTCAAACCCGATGAACAGAACCCCGGTTTCTGGATGACCAAGCGCTATATTTTTGCGCTTATGGCAATTGCGATTCTGGCGGCATCTGCCTTTGGAACTGTGGGCTTATTGATTGCGGAACATAAAAGCACGCTCTCGGTTGTAAATATTTCCGGACGCCAGCGTATGCTGTCTCAGCGCACCGCCCTTTTCGTTGCCCAACTGGCTGCAGCCGACAGTTATTCAAAACAGCAAAAATTTAGAAAAGAACTGCGCCATTCCACAATCTTGCTGCAACAAGCCCACCTTGCCCTCACCGGGCGGGCAAATGCCATTAACATGTCCATCGATATGTCACCGGAGGCGCGCAAACGCTATTTTAAAGGGGCCTACCCGCTTAATGCACAGATGCGGGGCTATATCGAAGTGTTGCGTGAAATTATTGACATGCCATCAGACGAGCTTTCACCGGAGCACCCTTCCGTTAAATTCGTTCTGGAGGTAGCACCGGGTAAACTGGTTGAAGCCCTTGATTCCATGGTGAAATTTTATCAGGAAGAAGGTGAAAAAGCGTTTGATTTCCTGCGTTGGCTTGAGGCGGTTTTTCTGAGCCTGACCATATTGGTCCTCACCGTTGAAGCCTTTTTCATCTTCAGACCGATGGTGCGCCATGTGTCTTTACAGATGATGCGCATTAAAGACTTCTCCGATGGGCTTGAAGAAACCGTGACCCAACGTACCCAACAGCTTGAAGAGGCCAAAACGGCCGCAGTAAAAGCTAATGCAGCCAAATCAAAGTTTTTGGCAGCTGCGGGTCATGACCTCAAACAACCCCTTGAAGCCATCGGCATGTTTTCCGGCATGTTAGAGCGTCGCATGCCTGATGATCGAAGTGCGGCGATTATGCGCGATATGCATGATGCACAACGTTCCATGCGCTCCCTTTTAGACTCCATCCTTTCGCTTTCCAAGCTTGAGGCAGGCGTAATCGAGCCCAATCCATCGCACTTTGAGCTGCAACCGCTTCTAACCCAGCTCACCCGCGAATATCGTGTTTCTGCCCATGCCAAAGGATTGGGCTTGCGCATGGTGCCTTCAAGCTTAAAGCTCCATACTGACCCGCTTTTACTAGAAAGAATTTTGCGCAACTTCCTGTCCAACGCCATTCGCTATACCAAAGAGGGGCGTATCTTGCTTGGCTGTCGCCGTGTTGATGATCACATTAGTATCGAAGTTTGGGATAGCGGACCCGGCATCCCTGCAGAAGGTATGGATAAAATCTTTACGGAATTTTCCCAGCTCGATGATCCTGAGCGTGACCGAAGTGAAGGTATCGGCCTTGGGCTTGCCATCGTTAAACGTCTCGCCGACCTTCTTGAGTTGGAAATTTCCTGTGAGTCTGAGGTTGGCAAAGGGTCTAAATTTGCCATTCTTCTGCCCTTAAAAGAAACAGATTAAAGCTTACTTGCCAATTGCATTTTGAAACTTCAAAACCGCTTGGGTTCTATTTTCCACATCAAGGGTACGCAAAATAGCTGTCACATGGCTTTTGACGGTACTTAGGTTCAAATCAAGACGCTCACCAATTTCCTGATTAGACAGACCTTCAGCCAACAGCGCCAAAACTTCGCGTTGACGCCGTGTCAAATCGGGGAAAATATCTTTGGTTGCCATTGAGCTTGATGCCGATTGGTTTGGATTTTCCATCGCGACGCTGGTATCAAGCCCGCCCAAAACAGGTGGGACATAAGACCCGCCACTTAAGACTAGTTTTAAGATCGTTGCGATCAGACCGTCATCGGTTGTTTTAGGGATATAAGCACGCACGCCAGCAGCCAGAACCGCGCGCATTTCATCGGGGTCTTCAGAAACCGTGAACACACAAACCGGTGTTGGATCAACCCGTTCTACCACTTGGGCAATAGCCTGCCCGTTGCCATCCATACCCGGCATGCGCAAATCCAGCATGACCAGATCAAACCCTTCGCTGTTGTCATCAAGGGCTTTTAAAATATCGCCATTATTGCGCGCTTCAACAACATTAAGCTCGGGTGCCAATTCAGAGAGAACATATTTTAAAGCTGTGCGGACAATAGAATGGTCGTCAGCGAGTAAAACTTTCACGAAAGCACCTTTAATTTTTTATTTGAGCCGATAGATTATATTTAGCATTCCTCGCGGTCCAATCAAAGCGTTTCTAAGCTATTTAATATGGGTTTTTACATATATTTTCAGCTAAATTTTATTCCAAAGACTGACTTCCCCAACTTTAGATGGAAGTCTACAGACTTCTGCCAAAGTTACAGGTTCTTATCTTTTTTCACGCCAGCGCCGTAAATCATCCCCTGAATCGATATCTGAAAGCGTCTCAACAAAAGCAACTTTCTTGCCTTTCAAGTTATCAAGGCAGGCTTGCAACGTATCACTTTGTGACCAGCTTACAGATTTACCATAGGGATTGGCGAGAACAGGGTGGCGTTTTAGTCCAACCAGCCAAAAGCCGCCATCTTCTGCGGGGCCAAAAACAGCATCATTTGTGCCCAAAAGCTTAAAAGCTTTCTTGATATAATCCGCCTTGATCTCCGGTATATCTACCCCCACAACAATAAACGCCCCTTTTGGCAAGTGTTGTGCAGGCCTTATCATACGTGCACCCAAATCACCGCTGCCTTGCTTAAGATATCGCACAGGCCCTTGGCTAAAGCTTCTAAAGCGCGCGTGATCTGGACTAATGGACAGCCAAACTTGCCAGCTTTTATCCACGCTCAAACGTTTAGGTAATGCGTGCAACATTTCACGATAAAACCGCCAAGCCGCAAGCTTCCCCACATCACGGGCCAGACGTGTTTTAACCCGGCCTATGCGGGGTTCTTTAGCAAGGATAACAAGGTGTTTTTGGCGCACGCGGTTTACTCATAAATCTTCAAGATACGTTGGGGCGATAGTCCCAAGAAATAGAGCGTTAAACAAGTGGCATTTCTCATCATGCGACGCAGGTAGCCTTCTTTTTGATATTTTACGGCTGAGGTTACAGCTTTTACAGACAGCTGCTTTAAATGTTTTTTACCAATGCGGCGCACCATATCGACATCTTCCATCAGTGGGATATCACTAAAACCACCAACCTGATCATAATGATCTCGACTAATCAATAAACCCTGATCTCCATATGGCAGTCCGAGCAAACGACAACGCCATGAAACAATCTTTTCCAATCTTTTGGCTTTTTCATGCTCCTCATCCAATGCAAAGGTAAAATACCCCGCCCTTACATCTGAACTTTGTCCGGCAATAAAGCTCGCTACCTCTGCCCCCCAATGATCGGGCAAATGGGTATCACTATGTAAAAAAAGCAACCAATCCCCAGATGCAGCCTCTGCGCCTGCCTTTAACTGGGCCCCGCGTCCTTTTGGTGCTGTCACAATACGGTCAGCTAATTCTTGTGCGATCTTAAGTGTCGCATCACTTGATCCGCCATCCACAACAATAATCTCGCGCGCATAAGGTGGCGGCACGAGGCTGGCGATTGTCTTTTTTAAAGACATTGCGCTATTGTAGGTGGGGATGACTATGCTTAACATAACAACACTCAAATAAATTCATAACCTGCCTTTAATCATAACAAGCCGACAATAAAAAGGCTGTGCGCAGGAACACACATATGGAAGTTTATTATGCCTGATTTTGAACTGGAAAACGAGCAAGACGGTATCGTCTGCGGTGTGGATGAAGCCGGACGTGGCCCTTGGGCTGGCCCAGTCACAGCAGCGGCTGTCATTTTCAATCAGGAAACCCTCACCCCAACCCTTGCCCAAAGCCTCAATGATTCAAAGAAACTTTCTGCCAAAAAACGCGAAGCCCTGATCGATCAGATCAAAGGGGAAAGCATCTGGGCCTTAGGCGAAGCCAGCGTTGAAGAAATTGACGAGCTCAACATCTTACAAGCCACTTTCCTTGCCATGCGCCGCGCCGTTCAAGGCCTCTCACAAAAACCCGATTACGCTCTAATTGAT
Source organism: Candidatus Terasakiella magnetica (assembly GCF_900093605.1). NCBI lineage: Bacteria > Pseudomonadati > Pseudomonadota > Alphaproteobacteria > Rhodospirillales > Terasakiellaceae > Terasakiella > Terasakiella magnetica. Next base: position 37,714 of record NZ_FLYE01000044.1, on the reverse strand, counting down.
GGCAATAAAATGCCGCCCAAACTGGGGGTCAAGGGGCATCCTGTGGTAAAGGGCGACGGGTTATCCTGCTCTATTGCCGCAGCCTCCATCATCGCCAAAGTGACGCGTGATGAACAGATGGCAAAACTGGCAGAAGACTTCCCCGGCTATGGCTGGGAGAAAAATGCAGGCTATGGGGTGAAACTACATCAAGAAGGATTGGCACAGCTTGGCGCCACACCACATCATCGCAAAAGCTTCAAACCCATCAAAAAGATATTGGGGATTGAATAGAAAAATGTCGCCCCCACAAAAGTAGGGGCGACATCTCCTTAATGGCCGATGATTTGGCTCAAGAACTCTTGGGTACGTTCTTCTTGTGGGTTGTTAAAGAACTCATGAGGTTCATTTTCTTCCACAATCTGACCCTCCGCCATAAAGATCACCCGATCGGCAACCGTTTTGGCAAAGCCCATCTCGTGCGTTACACACAACATGGTCATGCCTTCTTCGGCCAACTGAACCATGGTATCGAGCACCTCTTTGATCATTTCAGGATCAAGGGCTGAGGTTGGTTCATCAAACAGCATGATTTTGGGCTGCATACAAAGTGAGCGCGCAATGGCAACACGTTGTTGCTGACCACCAGAAAGCTGACCGGGGAATTTATGGGCTTGCTCAGGGATTTTTACACGCTCAAGATAATGCATGGCGCGCTCTTCAGCTTCCGCCTTGCTTTCTTTGCGCACCCACATGGGCGCAAGCGTGCAGTTTTCCAAAATGGTGAGATGCGGGAACAGGTTGAAGTGTTGGAAACACATGCCAACCTCACGGCGGATCTTATCAATATTTTTAAGATCGTTGGTGAGTTCCACACCATCAACAATAATCTGGCCCGCCTGATGTTCTTCAAGGCGGTTGATACAACGGATCATGGTTGATTTACCTGAACCAGACGGCCCGCAAATAACGATGCGCTCGCCCTTATGAACATTCAGGTTAATGTCACGAAGCACATGAAAATCGCCATACCATTTGTTCATTCCGATCAATTGGATCACGTCTTCAGGTGCCACTTCGTGGTCTAGGTTGTGACCGGCGCGCAATTCCGCTTCGGTTACTGTATCTGTAATAGCATCAGGATCTTTAGTCATATTATCCTCAAATTTCTTTGCTTAGCGTTTGTGTCCGGTGTGAAGTTTGCGCTCCAAAGCTTGGCTGTATCGTGACATGCCGAAACAGAAAACCCAGAAACAGAACGCTGCAAAAATATAACCCTCAGTTGCAACGCCGCCCCATGCAGGGTCAACGATGGAAGATTGCACGGTTGCCAAAACGTCGAGCAGACCAATGATCAACACAAGTGTTGTATCTTTAAAGAGGGCGATGAATGTATTTACGATGCCCGGAATAACGAGCTTCAAAGCCTGTGGCAAAATGATCAGCCCCATGGAGCGCCAATAGCCCAGACCAAGCGAAGCCGCAGCCTCAAACTGACCTTTCGGTATGGCTTGAAGGCCGCCACGGATCACTTCAGCCATATAGGCTGATTGGAACATGATAATCCCGATGAGTGCGCGCAGGAGCTTTTCAAAATCCCAACCTTGCGGCAAGAACAAAGGCAACATGACTGAAGCCATAAACAGCACCGAGATTAACGGCACACCACGCCACAGTTCAATAAAGGCCACACAGACCATACGAACCATCGGCATTTCAGAGCGACGTCCCAAAGCCAGAACCACACCGATCGGCAAGGCTGCAACAATACCAACATAGGATAAAACCAACGTCAGCATCAAACCGCCCCATTGATGCGTTTCAACATGTTCAAGGCCAAACATACCGCCAAGTAACAAGATACCAACGATCACCGGCAGTATCGTTAAACCAGCAATGCCCAGCCACTTTTTAACCTCGCCAGAGACCTGAGAGAAGAACTGGGGAACAACGATAAGCGCCAATAACAGGAAGCTTAAATCCACACGCCAGCGTTCCGCCTCGGTATAAAAACCATAAGTGAAGAAGCCTAATCGCGTTTTGATAAAGACCCAACAGGCCCCAGCTCCACTACAGGCTTGGGGTGAGTCACCTGCAAAATTCGCACTAAAAAATGCCCAGTCTAAAATTGGCGGGACAAACTCCCACAGCAAGTAAGCTGCAAATAAGGTCATAACCGTATTAAGCGGGGTCGATAGTAAGTTCTGTCGCACCCATGCAACCGCACCTGTTGATGATACAGGAGGTGGGAGCGCTTCTTTTTCAACAAATTTTCCCATCTCAACGCTCCTTCAACGACATGGCTTTATTATACCAGTTCATCATTACTGATAGGACCAGGCTGATGGTTAGGTAGACCGCCATGGTCATGGCCACAATTTCAACGGCTTGACCGGTCTGGTTCAAGGTCGTGCCCATAAAGACACTCACGATATCTGGATAACCAATTGCCGTTGCCAAAGAAGAGTTCTTGGCAAGATTGAGATATTGGCTGGTCAAAGGCGGGATCACCACACGCATGGCTTGGGGAATAATAATCTTGCGCAATGTCACACTACGCTTGACCCCCAAAGATTCAGCCGCTTCTGTTTGCCCATGAGGTACCGCCAGAATACCAGCGCGTACAATCTCGGCAATAAAGGCCGCTGTATAAGTTGATAAAGCCAGCAACAGTGCGATCAGTTCAGGAATAACTTGCACACCGCCTTTTAAATTAAAGCGGGTCTGTTCAGGTATTCCCCATGTTAAAGGCGCGCCCATAACCACAAAAGCCAAAAGCGGCAAACCGATAATCAAGCCCAAACCTGTCATAAAGGCGGGGAAGGGCTGGCCTGTTTCTTCCTGACGTTTACTTGCCCAACGGCTCACACCGATGGCACCAACAATACCAATGATCAAAGCGACCCAAACAGCACCAAAGCCCTCTCCGGCAATGGGTTCAGGGAAATAAAAACCACGGTTATTCAGGAAAAAAGCCTCACCTGCGCTTATACTTTGGCGCGGGCTTGGCAGGGGTTGAAGAACAGCGAAATACCAGAAGAAAATCTGCAACAGCAAAGGAATATTGCGAAGGGTCTCCACATAGACAGTGGCAATCTTTGCAATCAACCAGTTTTTGGACAGACGGGCAACACCCATCACAAAGCCCAAAATGGTTGCCACAAAAATCCCGAGTAGTGAGACCAGAACTGTATTTAACAGGCCGACAATGAAGGTCTTCCCATAGGTGTGGGAGGCATCATATTCGACCAAGCTCATTAAAATTTCGAAGCCGGCAGGATTAGTTAGAAAATCAAAGCCCGTTGTAATTCCACGGCTTTCCATATTCTGCAGGGTATTCTGGAAAATTGTCCAGCCTAACCAGATCAGAACACTAAAAAGAAGCGCCTGAAAAACAACCGCACGCACACGCGGGTCATAAAGCACCGAGGAAGTGGGTTTGGGCTCAGTGGCGTTGTCGTTCTCTTTTTGCGACATATGCACACTCCAAACTCAAAAAAAAGAAAAAGTGGGTGTGTTCGCCGAAGGTTTCTTCGAAAAAACACACCCACTCATAATCGTCTAAACCGTTAGTTCTTAGCGAACTGGCGGTGCGTATTGTAGACCACCTTTAGACCATAGCGCATTCAAACCACGAGAGATTTGCAGCGGAGTCTTTGGACCAACGTTACGGTCAAACATTTCGCCATAGTTACCGACTTGTTTAATCGCATCATATGCCCAGTTTGCACCAAGACCAAGTTTCGCACCGGCATCACCAGATGTACCAACAAGACGTTGAACACCAGGGTTTTTGCTTTTCAGCATGTCAGCTGCATTTGCAGATGTTACACCCATTTCTTCAGCGTTCACGAGAGCGAACAATGTCCACTTCACGATGTTGAACCACTGGTCATCGCCTTGGCGAACAACTGGGCCCAAAGGCTCTTTAGAAATAACTTCTGGCAGTACAACTGCTTTAGATGGGTCGTCCAGTTTAGAACGAAGCGCATAAAGCTGTGATTGGTCAGAAGTCAGAATGTCACAACGACCTGCAGCGAAACCTTGTACAGTTTGATCGGATGTATCGTAAACAACCGGGCTGAATTTCATGCCGTTAAGCTTGAAATAATCAGCAAGGTTCAATTCAGTTGTTGTACCTGCTTGAATACAAACAGACGCGCCATCAAGTTCCAGCGCAGATTTAACGCCGAGCTCTTTTTGAACCATGAAGCCTTGACCATCGTAATAGTTTACGCCAGCAAAGTTCAGACCCAGTGATGTATCACGTGTATGTGTCCAAGTTGTGTTACGTGACAGCACGTCAATTTCACCAGACTGAAGGGCTGTGAAACGTTCTTTTGCTGTCAAAGGAATGAATTTAACTTTATTTGCATCGCCCAAAACGGCAGCAGCTACTGCACGGCAGGTATCCGCATCAAGACCTGTCCAGTTACCTTTTTCGTCGGGCAGAGAGAAACCCGGCAGACCAGTAGAGGCACCACAAAGAAGCTCACCACGCGCCTTTACAGTATCCAAAGTGTTCGCTGCCATCGCAGCTGTTGCAGAAACGGCTGTTGCAACGAGTGCGCCAGTCAGGACAGATAGAGTTTTTTTCATTTTAGAAATCTCCCGTGAATTGAAAAACAGAATAATCTGACAGGTCCGATTTCATGACTTTTTTTAAGTTCATCAAAATCGCGCCTTAAAGCTCCCTAACCACTAAGTAACTTGTTTTTTATTATCAGATCATTCAACTGAAGCACCGGTGGAGGCCCTTCAATATTATTTGTTTGCACAGATGAAACACATTCTCAGTTTCAAATGCACATACTGCAGCTTTACCCTTAATTAACCGATTGGCAAGACCAAATTTTCAGAAAAACATTTTTTTTGACCAGACACTCAACATCTCTGCGTAGTAGTGGGTATATATTTTAATTTTCTGAATATATTTCAGGCACTTTTGTGCATTGCAGCGTATAATAGTGGTGAAAAATGAGGCGCAGAATGATCATTTTTTAAGCCGCTTTTAAAAAGAATCTTCCTTTTTTATTTTCATGGCTTTTTTGCTCATTCCATGGCAAAAAACTTCCCAACATAGGAAATTTTCATCAAGGGAATCATAAATTATGGCAGAAACAATTATCGGCGTTATGGGCGGCAGCGGTATTTATGAAATCGACGGGCTGGAAAACACCCGTTGGGAAAAGATCACTTCTCCCTTTGGTACAGTTTCCGATGACATCCTTTTTGGGGAGCTGGACGGCGTTCAAATGCGTTTTTTACCCCGCCATGGTCGCGGTCACCGCATTTCCCCCACAGAAGTAAACTACCGCGCCAATATCGATGCCATGAAACGTACAGGTGTTACGGATATCGTTTCGGTCTCTGCCTGTGGCTCTTTAAAAGAAGAATTGCCACCGGGGCATTTTGTGCTGGCGGATGATTATATTGATCGCACCTTTGCGCGCGAAAAATCTTTCTTCACCACAGGGTGTGTCGCCCATGTGGCCTTTGGCGAACCGGTTTCAAAACGATTGGTTGATTGCCTTGAAGACGCCTTAAAAGAAATCGGCATTGACTATACCCGTGGTGGCACCTACCTCGCCATGGAAGGCCCGCAATTCTCCACCAAGGCGGAGTCAAACCTCTATCGTAGTTGGGGCTGTTCCGTCATCGGAATGACCAACATGCCAGAGGCCAAGCTTGCGCGTGAAGCCGAGATGGGATACGCCACCGTTGCCATGGTGACCGATTATGACTGCTGGCATGAAGAACATGACGATGTAACTGTTGAACAAGTCATCAAGGTCCTGCTGGAAAATGCCGAAAAAGGCCGCTCTTTAGTCAAAGCCGCCGTTCCTAAAATTGCGGCAGCCCCCTTGCCGTGCCCCAGCGGATGCCACAACGCCCTTGAATACGCCCTCATCACCGCCCCCGATGCGCGCGACCCTGAAGTGGTTGCCAAGCTTGATGCGGTTGCAGGCCGGATTTTGAAGTAAACCAAATAATAAGGAGCTGGAAAATGAAAGTTAATGGTACATCAACGCGCCCGATCTGGCTGGATGATGATGGTTGGGGGGTTAATATTATTGACCAGACCAAACTGCCCCATGCTTATGAAATTGTGCGTATGGAAAATCTGGCGGATGCCTGTCATGCGATTTTTGATATGTTGGTGCGTGGTGCGCCTTTAATCGGCGCGACCGCGGCTTATGGCATGGCACTTGCCCTTAAAAAGGATGCAAGTGATGCAGGTTTTGATCAGGCCTATAGTGAGCTTTATGCCACGCGCCCCACAGCCGTGAACTTACGCTGGGCCTTAGATGAAATGCGCGCACAAATCTTCCCCTTGGCTGAGGGCGAACGCATTGGGGCAGCTTATAAGCTTGCCGCCCAAATTTGTGAAGATGATGTGGCGCAAAACTCCTCTATTGGTGATCATGGTCTCAAGATCATCCAAGAGATTTGGGAGAAAAAGGGCAAAACCGGCGTGGTTAACATCCTCACCCATTGTAATGCCGGCTGGCTGGCAACAGTTGATTGGGGCACCGCAACCGCGCCGATTTATAAAGCCCATGACAGTGGCATTCCCGTTCATGTCTGGGTAGATGAAACCCGCCCGCGCAACCAAGGTGCCTCGCTGACGGCATGGGAGCTCGGCAATCATGGTGTGGACCATACCTTAATTGTCGATAATGCAGGCGGTCACCTCATGCAACATGGTGAGGTCGATCTTTGTATTGTCGGCACGGACCGCACCACCGCCTCTGGGGATGTATGTAATAAGATCGGCACGTATCTTAAGGCCTTAGCTGCCCATGATAATGATGTGCCATTTTATGTGGGTTTACCCTCCCCGACCATTGACTGGACGGTTGACGACGGGGTGAAAGAAATCCCCATTGAAGAACGTGATGCAACAGAAGTCACCGAAATGACGGGCCGTTTAAAAGACGGCACGGTTGCCACAGTCACGATCACGCCAGAAAGCTGCACAGCGGGTAACTACGCCTTTGATGTGACACCGCGCAAATATATCACCGGGCTTATTACCGAGCGCGGCGTGGCAAAAGCGTCAAAAGAAGGGCTCGCCGTCCTCTTTCCTGATAAGGTCTAAGCTGTCATGTCCCTGCGCCAAGATGTCATTGATACGGCCTTGAAGATGAATGCCTTGGGGATCAACCAAGGCACCAGCGGCAATGTGTCTGCACGTTCAAAAAACGGCTTTTTCATTACGCCTTCTGGCATGGATTATGATCAGCTTGATCCTCAAGACATTGTGGAGGTACGCAAAGATGGCAGCTACCACGGCAAGCTCAAACCGTCTAGTGAGTGGCTCTTTCACCATGACATTATGAGCGCGCGCAAAGATGTGAATGCCATCATCCATACCCATTCCAAATTTGCCACCACACTGGCGTGCCTGCGTCGGGACTTGCCGCCTTTTCATTATATGATTGCGGTATGTGGCGGCAAAACAGTGCGCTGCGCGCCTTATGCCACCTTTGGCACACAAGAACTTTCAGACGTGGCCCTAAAAGCTTTGCAAAGCCGCAATGCCTGCTTGTTGGCAAACCACGGCATGATTGTGGCAGCAAGTAATCTGGATAAAGCTTTAAAGATCGCGCAAGAGCTGGAGCTTCTGTGTGAGCAATATCTCACCGCCCTACAAGTAGGCGAGCCTCATATCTTAAGTGATGAAGAAATGGATGAGGTGATGGAGAAATTCAAAACCTATGGCAAGCAAGGTGCCTTGGAGACAAAACCCAGTGTGCCAACGCGCGATCCATGGAGCCAAGGTTTTACAGGCTATAAATCACACCCTTAACATGAGGGTCCTATAGATGTAATTAGCGCAACAATGCTTTAACCGTGCGAATAAGCTCATCTGGGCGAAACGGTTTTTGCAAAATCGCATCGGCACCACAGGTCAGGGCCGCATCTAGCAAGTCCCCGCCATCTTTATCCGGCCCGCCCCCGGAAATCGCTAAAATACCGATATCCTGATGATGAGAAATGGCATGGTCAATCACGGCTAAGCCATCAATTTCGGGCATTAGAATATCTGTGATCAGCAAGTCAAAGGAAGAAGATTGCAACAGCTCAATCGCATCTTTGCCATTGGTTGCGCTTTCAACGTCAAACTGGGCATTGATCAATGCCTGTTTCATGACATTGAGCACTGACTTGTCATCATCGACAATCAAAAGTCTCCCCACGATGCTCTCCCTTAAATCAATTAACGCATAGTCCATCATTACAGCTAAACAGTAAAGAAAATCATAAGCTTCCTTTAAAAGCTATTGACAGACTGTTCGCATACCATACATTTGTTTCATCGCTTTTTGATTTTAAGGATAATCCGGTGTCCACATCCCTGCATAATTTCATGAGACAGACGGTTGAAAACCTGCCCCATTGTAAAAAACTGGGCTTAAGGTTTGAAGGCCTGTCCCAAGGTCAGGGCTGTATGTTTCTTCAACCGCGCGCCGAACTGGTCTGCAATAAAGAAAAGAATTTGCTGCACAGCGCCATTGTCACCACCTTGCTTGATACCCTATGTGGCACGGTTGCCTCTTCGGTTTATCCTGAAGGGCGCACGGTGGCGACACTTGATCTTCGCCTTGATCATTTGCGCTCCATCAAAGGTGATCAAACCCTTTATGGGCGTGCTGAATGTTTTCATTTTAATGAAGATGTGGCGTATGTACGCAGCTGGGCTTGGCAGGGTGACGAAAGCCACAAAATCGCCACCGCCACAGGCACCTTTAAAACAAACGGCACCTTCCAACTTCAGCTAGACGGAGAGAGCTCTTGAAACCGCACCGTAAACTCTCCCCCCTCAACGACATGATCCCTTATGCAGAACTTGTCGGATTAAGCCTTTTTGAAGACGACCTTGGGCTCGTGACCATCTTAAAGGAAAATGCCGATAATATTGGTAATGAGATCATTGGCGCGGTTCATGGCGGTGTGGTGGCTGGCCTGATGGAACATGCAGCCTCCTTTCACCTGCTTGACCAGCTCGGCGAAGATGCCCCTGCGCCCAAGATTATTAACATCTCGGTTGATTATTTGCGCCCTGCCCTTCATCAAGATACCTATGCCCGCGCAGAAGTGGTTAAACAGGGCAAACGCGTGGCAAATCTGCGTGTTACGGCTTGGCAAAAAGATGAAAAACGTCTCGTTGCCACCGCTCATGCGCATTTCCTTATTGCGTAATGGCAAAAGAAGCCCCATCTTTAACTCTATGAAATATCAAGAAACAACACGTATGGTGACCATCTCGGTCGAACCGATTTTTCTGGAAGACGACTCCGAGCCAGAAAAAGGCACATATGTATGGGCCTATCACATTACAATTGCCAATGATGGCTATGAAACCATCCAGCTGATTTCGCGTCACTGGAAAATCACCGATGGCATGGGGCGCACCCAAGAAGTGCGCGGCGAAGGCGTTGTGGGCGAGCAACCCACCTTGCAGCCCGGTGAGAGCTTTGAATATACCAGCGGCGTGCCCCTTCAGACCCCAAGCGGCTTTATGGGTGGATCATACGAGATGATCAGTGCGGTTGGCGAAAGGCTTAATATTATGGTCCCGACCTTTTCACTAGATAGCCCTTATGAAGCCCATACGGTGAATTAAGCTTATTGGGCATTTTCCCCTTGCAATCAGCTGGTCTTGAGTCTATAACCCGCTACCTCGTTGCTGAAATTTATGTCAGCGACGCGTATTTTATTAAAGGCATTAAATGATGACGGATGTGGCTAAGGCATGCCTAGGCGTCGGGTTTAATGTAGATATCTAAAGGATAATGAAATGCCTAAAATGAAGACAAAATCTGGCGCTAAAAAGCGCTTCAAGATCACTGCTACTGGTAAAGTACGTGGTGCTTACGCATTCAAATCCCACAACCTGCGCAAACGTTCCAATAAAATGAAACGTCAAGCACGTGGTAGCTTTGTATTGTCAGCTGCAGATGCACGCATGGCAAAATCAATGATGCCTTACGCTTAATTACAGTCGCACATATATATAAGGGTTTAGAAACATGCGTTCTACAGTAGCAGTTGCTTCTCGCGCTCGTCGCAAGAAAATCATCAAACAAGCCAAAGGTTATCGCGGTCGTAATAAAAACGTTTTACGCGTAGCTATGGAGAAGGTCGATAAAGGCCTCCAGTATCAGTATCGCGATCGTCGCACGAAAAAGCGTAACTTCCGTTCGCTTTGGATCCAGCGTATCAACGCCGGTTCTCGTCAGTACGGTGTATCCTACTCACAATTCATGAATGGCCTCAAGCTGGCTGGTATCGAGCTCGACCGTAAGGTTCTTGCTGATCTTGCAGCACGTGAGCCAGAAGCGTTTAAGTCATTGGTAGAACAGGCTCAGGCCGCTCTCGCCAAGTAAGAAAGACGCTCCTGTAAGGCCGTTGGCTTTACAGTGAAATATCTTGGAAAAGGGGACTGAAGCCTTCAAGGCTTTCGTCTCCTTTTTGCTTGTTTACAGCTTTTTCATTTTAGGAACGGAAATTAGTGGAAAATCTTGATCAGATAAAAACCGAAGTGCTGGACGCTGTTGCCGGGGCAACCGACTCCAAAGCTTTGGACGACATTCGTGTCAACGCGCTTGGTAAAAAAGGCTCCATCACCTCCATGATGAAAAACATGAAGGACCTGAGCCCAGAAGAGCGCAAAGAGACCGGACAAAAGCTTAATATGGTTAAAGGCGAAGTTGCCCAAGCCATTGAGGCGCGCAAAACCGAGCTGGCCGATGCAGAACTGAACGCCCGTTTGATGGCTGAAAAAATCGATGTGACGCTTTCAACGCGTCCAGAACAGGCAGGCACCATTCACCCGGTGAGCCAAACCATCGATGAAGCCATCGCTATTTTTGGTGAAATGGGCTTCACCGTTGCAGAAGGCCCGAACATTGAAGATGACTGGCGCAACTTTGGTGCCCTAAATATCGGCCCTGAACACCCTGCACGCCAAGATCACGATACCTTCTACCTGCCGCGCGAACAAGACGGCCACCGTATGGTATTGCGCACACATACCTCTCCTGTACAAATCCGTTCCATGCAGGAAAAAGGCGCACCGATCCGCATCGTATGTCCGGGTCGCACATATCGTTGTGATTATGATGCCACGCACACCCCTATGTTCCATCAGATCGAAGGTCTGGTGATCGATGAGAAAACACATTTTGGTCACCTTAAAGGGACCTTGATTGATTTCTGCCGGGCCTATTTTGGTGTGGATGAACTGCCCGTTCGTTTCCGCCCAAGTTATTTCCCGTTCACAGAACCTTCTGCAGAAGTAGATATTGGCTGTACCCGTGAAGGCGGCGAATTTAAAATCGGGGCTGGGGATGACTGGCTTGAGATTTTGGGTTGCGGCATGGTCCATCCTAAAGTTCTGGAAAACTGCGGCATCGATTCCACCAAATACCAAGGTTTTGCCTTTGGCATGGGGATTGAACGTATTGCCATGTTGAAATACGGCATTCCTGATCTGCGTACATTCTATGAATCTGACCTACGCTGGTTGCGTCACTACGGCTTTAAAGCCCTTGATGTGCCATCTATGGTGGGAGGGCTAAACAAATGAAGTTCACATTAAGCTGGCTCTTGGAGCACCTTGAAACAGATAAATCCTGTGACGAGATTGTTGAAAAGCTCTCTATGATCGGCCTTGAGGTCGAAGGCGTTGAAGACCGTTCTAAAGGTCTGGAAACCTTCAAGATCGCTGAAATCGTTGAGTGTGAGCAACACCCAGATGCTGATAAGCTTCGCCTTCTTAAAGTTTTTGATGGTGAAAAAGACTATCAGGTGGTTTGTGGCGCGCCCAATGCACGCAAGGGCCTAAAAGGTGTTTTTGCAACGGATGGTTCTTACATTCCGGGCTTGGATGTTACGCTCAAGCCAACCAAAATTCGTGGTGTTGAAAGCTTTGGCATGATGATGTCTGAAGCTGAAATGCTCCTGTCTGAAGATCATGACGGTATTGTTGATTTACCAGTTGAGACAGAAGTAGGCGCGCGCGCTGTTGATATCATGGGTCTAACCGATCCAATCATCGAGATTGCCATCACACCAAACCGTGGTGATTGTGCGGGCGTGCGCGGTATTGCGCGCGATCTTGCCGCAACTGGTTTTGGGAGCCTGAAACCCATCAATACCGATGCGGTTGAAGGCACCTATGAAAGCCCGGTTAAGATCAATCTGCATAATCCGGCTGAAGGCCCGGCGATCTGTTCACAATTTGCCGGTCGCTACATCCGTGGTGTCAAAAACGGTCCTTCACCAAAATGGTTACAAGAAAAACTCTTGGCTGTTGGCCTGCGCCCGATCTCTGCATTGGTGGATGTGACCAACTATTTCTCCCAAGGCCTGTGTCGCCCGCTGCATGTATTTGATGCAGATAAACTTAGTGGTGATATTCATGTGCGTCTTGCCAAAGAAGGCGAAATGCTTAAGGCACTGGATGAAAAAGAATACACCCTTGATGGTGATATGACAGTTGTCTGTGATGACGCTACACCCCATGCCCTTGCGGGTATCATGGGCGGCGAAGTCTCTGGCTGTCAGGACGACACGGTCAATGTCTTTCTTGAATGTGCCTTGTTTGACCCAATCCGCACAGCCATGACGGGTCGCAAGCTCGATATCATTTCTGATGCGCGCTATCGTTTTGAGCGAGGCGTGGATGAAGCCGCTGTTGTTGATATGACAGAAATGGCCTCTCGCCTGATCATTGAGATTTGTGGCGGTGAAGCTTCTAAGCTTGTGGTTGCCGGTGATGAGCCAAAATGGCAACGAAACATCACTTTGCGCAAAGCACGTGTTAAGCAGTTAACCGGTGTAGATGTCCCCGTTGAAGAAATGGCCCGTATCTTAAAAACACTGGGCTGTGAGCTGACTGATAAGGGCGAGACCTTTGATGTACAACCACCAAGCTGGCGTTCTGACATTGAGATGGAAGCCTGTCTTGTTGAAGAAGTCATCCGTGTTTATGGCTATGACAAAATCGAAGAAGTTTCACTCGTGCGTGAAACAAATCTTCCTGTCGTTGCCCTCACGCCCATGCAGCAAAAACGCGATGCGGCGCGACGCACCCTTGTATCACGCGGTGTGTCTGAGGCGGTGACTTACGCCTTCTTGCCAGAAAAACAAGCCAAACTCTTTGGCTGGACTGATGAGAACTTGCGCCTGACAAACCCGATCTCAACCGATCTGGAAATCATGCGTCCCTCACTGCTGCCTAACCTGCTTTCAGCCTGTCAGCGCAACAATAACAATGGCTATCCCAATGGCTGTTTGTTTGAAGTTGGCCCACAGTTTGATGGCGATACAGCAGACCAGCAACCCATTGTAGTTTGTGGTGTGCGCACAGGCCAGACAGCGCAACGCAACTGGGCTGAAAGCCCGCGCCGCGTTGATGTGTTTGATGCCAAGGCCGATGCCATGGCTGTGTTAGAAGCAGCCGGTGCGAAGGTAGAAAGCCTTCAGGTTGACCCAGAAGGCGCGCCTGCCCATTACCATCCGGGTCGCTCTGGTGCGTTTAAGCTTGGGCCTAAAAACACATTGGCCTATTTTGGCGAGCTTCACCCCGGTGTGCTTAAAAAGATGGGATACAAAGGGATTGCGGTTGGTTTTGAGATTTATCTTGATGCTATTCCTGCACCAAAAGCCAAAAAGACCGGTGCCCTGCGCCCCTTGTTGGTCTTGTCCCAATTCCAGCCGGTTGATCGTGATTTTGCCTTTGTGGTGGATAGTGATATTCCTGCAGCCAAGATCATTCAATCTGCCAAAACAGCAGATAAGAAACTGATCACTGATGCTGCTGTGTTTGATGTGTATGAAGGTGAAAATATGGAAGAGGGCAAAAAGTCAGTTGCCATCACCATTAAACTTCAACCCACAACAGAAACCCTGACCGATGAGCAGATCCAAGCGGTTTGTGATAAGGTCGTGGCAAATGTTGCGAAAAACACAGGCGGTGAGCTGCGCGGCTAAGCCGGCTTAACCGACCGAAAAAAAAGAAAAGGCGCTGACCGTTATGGTGAGCGCCTTTTTTTTCGAGCTATGAGAGAAAGCGCTTGCGGGCAGCTTTATCAAACACGTCAAAAGCACGGGAAAGATCAGCAGGCTCAAAACTGGCTGACATCTGTTCATTTTCCATCTCGCGCGCTATGTCACGAACGGCCTTTGCCCCCATAGAAGCCGCAGCGCCTTTCAGGCTATGGGCTTCGCGCTTAATCAAGGCATGTTCTTTGTTCTGCCACGCTTTATGAAGGTTTTCTACGCGTAAGATACTGTTCTCTAAAAATGCACCAAGCAGCATTTTGTAGCCATCAAGATCAAGGTCATTGATCATAGTCTGAACAATGTCTTCATCCCAGATATCTAGGTCCACATTATCTTGCGCACTCACGTCGCTTTCTGGATGAACATTCTCATCTATCCCTAAAGTCTTAAAAATACATTGGGCGATTTTTTCACGGCTGACAGGTTTGGACAGAAAATCATTCATACCTGCCAAAATACATTTTTCACGGTCCCCCGCCATGGCATTTGCCGTCATGGCAACGATGGGGATATTGGCATAATTGGCGTTCTGAGCACGGATTTCACGGGTGGCCTGATAGCCATCACATTCCGGCATCTGCACATCCATAAACACAAGGTCATAAGGCAGGCGTGAGACCGCATCAATGGCTTCAAAACCATTGCCCGCAATATCCACATAATGGCCAAGCTTTTCAATATTGCCTTTTGCCACCATCTGGTTCACCTGATTATCCTCAGCCACCAAAATACGCAAACGCACATTGGTTTGTGCTTCTTTACTCTGTTCAGACTTTTCAACAGATTTCATACTGACGGGAGCTTTGGGGAAGAGACATGAAATCAGCACATTTTTGAGAACCTGCTGGCGTATAGGTTTTGCAACAAACGCATCATAATCCAGCTTTTCACCCACATGAGGCGAAGAAGACGTCAAGATCACAGGGACTTGTTCATCAATCGGTAACTGGCGGTATTTTGAAAGGAAATGCGCCCCATCATATTGCGGGAGATTAAAGTCCAGAACCACCACATCAAAATCATCTTTTGAGATGAGTTCCAGCCCTTCTTCCACCGCATCGACAATGGTATTTTGAAAGCCCCAACTGGTGAGGTTTACATCGAAGATTTCCTGATTAACCGGATTATCATCAATGATAAGTGCGCGTTTACCTTGAAGCGCGGCCTCATCCTTGCTCGTAATCGGCTCAACATCATCATTGATGCGCTCAAGGGGTAAGACAAACCAGAACTTACTGCCCTTGCTCAGCTCACTATCGACTTTTACATCACCACCAAGGGCATTGACGATGAGTTGCGAGATGGCAAGGCCAAGTCCCGTCCCGCCATATTTACGCGTGGTGGAAGCATCAACTTGAGTGAAACGTTCAAACAGTTTATCGCCATCTTCTTTACTGATACCAATACCCGTATCTTCAATTTCAAAGGCGATTCCACCCTCAACCCCATGCACACGCAAGGCGACTGAACCTGTTGCGGTAAATTTAATGGCATTGTTAATCAGGTTTAAAAGCACTTGGCGAATACGCCCGGAGTCTGATCGGTAAGTACCATTTAAATCTGGTGAGATGATTGAGCCAAATTCAAGTTGCTTGTCCAGCGCCTTTGAGGCCATAAGGTCAACCACGCTTTCACAGACTTGAACCAGATTAAAATCTGATTCTTCCAGCTCCAGCTTACCGACTTCAATTTTTGTATAATCCAAAATATCATTAATGATACGAAGTAAGGCTTCGCCCGATTGTGAAATGGTCTGGGCGTAATGAACCTGTTCATCATCCAGATCTGTATCCATCAACAGGCCTGTCATGCCGATCACACCGTTCATGGGCGTGCGGATTTCATGGCTCATGGTGGCAAGGAATTCTGATTTTGCTTTATTGGCCTCTTTGGCTTGCTCTAAGGCTTCACTCAAAGCCTGAGTGCGCTTTTCAACAAGAACTTCTAACTCATCATGGGAATGTTTTAGCTTCTGATTGGCTTCATAAAGCTCAGCACTTTTGACTTCCAAAAGCCTCTCGGCTTCCTTGCGTGCCTTTTTTTCTCGGTCAATTCGTTTTTTATAGGTCTGCTCGTCCATTAGGCAGCACTTGTTCTGCGAATGGTGAACTCAACTTTATTTTCATCTTCTGTTGAATGATTTACACAGTCAACTGAAGCCTCTTCGCCGAAATAATCCAATGTGCCTTCGATTAAACCTTTTGCCAAAACACTAAAGGGGCGCACTGATGAATAATGCATCACCAATGTGTTTTCATCTGGTTCCTCATAGGTGAACTTTGGCAATGTGGCGTTGGGATAAAGTTTGAGAACCTCTTTATGGATATGTCCATCAACGGATTTAAAGAAATCAAACGAGTTATCCACGCTTGTGAAGAAGACCGGGTAGCGCTCACTAAAGACTGTCGCGAGATGCTTGCCAAAGGCCTTGACCAAATCATCGACCTCCATACCCGTGCGCTTACTTAAGGCGACAACCAGCGCAATGATCTCATGGTGGCTGTATGCCCCAACGGCCGTATAGGCCCCGCCGCTTTCAAGATCACAATCATCAAGAATATCATCCACCATGTCGGCAGAAAATACTTCTTCAACCATCTCTGTGAATTCTGAAAAAACAATGCCAAGCATGAGCCACCTCTATAGACAGAGCGTTAATACAATATATATCTAGTGTTTATTCTAATTTAAAAAAAATTTTAGAAAAGAAAATAAATATACGTATTAACGCTATATTCTACCTTTTTAGGGCATTTCTCACGAAAGAGCGGTTTAAAACTAAACCAACTTGCGCATTGAAGGGGCATATTTTTTCAATTGAGCCACATGAATAGAGCCTGAGACCTGTTGCTGCATGGCAATCAGTTTCAGCTTTTCAATCTGCATTGTTGATAAAACCGCCCCTTTTGAAAGCAGCTTACGCCCATCATCGGTGTTAATATCTTGCAACAAAATCTGGCGCGATGTTAGTTGCATCACAGGAATGCTCAAAGCTTCATAATGTTCTTCTAGAGAGAAGATTTTATTTAACAAGGTTGAACGCGCCACGGCATACAAAGAATTATCATACGTATCAAGATTGATAATCAGCTTATCAAAAGCATCAGGGCCAAGGCTTAATTCAGTCGTCACCCAAGACAGGTCTTCAAGGATATGTAACAAACGTGCCTCAATCGGCAATTTTGCAATTTCTTCAGGGTCTTTGATTTTGAGTGGTTTTCTCACCTGTGCAATGATTTCTGCAACTTTTTCAAGACGAGGGATTTGCATGATCATGTCATGAACGGTAGCAGCCCCATTTTGTAATATCTCATTCTCACTATCACTTAAGATATCACCGGATTTCATTTTACTCACCATTTCAGGCGGCAAGATCAAGTCACACAGGGGCAGGAGCATGGCTGAAAGCCGTAAAACCCATTGATGTTCAATCCCCAATTTAGGGGCGAGCACATCACACCATTCCTTAATATGCGTAGAACGTCCAAAAGCCTGTGGGTTGGAAAATGCCAAAAGGTCCACCAACACTTTAACTGTGCCCGACAGGGTTTGTTCAAGGAGTTCTTTTTCTGCAATGACTAAGCGATATTGACGAAAACCTGCATCAATCCCTTTTGCCAGAACATCTGCATCGCAAGGCTTGTTGTAAAACCGAAAAATCTCCCCTTCATTCACCGCATCAATGGCTGTTTGCTGATCTGCATTACCCGTTAGCATAATGCGCACCACATCAGGAGAAATTTCAC
This sequence comes from Candidatus Terasakiella magnetica, assembly GCF_900093605.1. NCBI lineage: Bacteria > Pseudomonadati > Pseudomonadota > Alphaproteobacteria > Rhodospirillales > Terasakiellaceae > Terasakiella > Terasakiella magnetica. Next base: position 19,913 of record NZ_FLYE01000044.1, on the reverse strand, counting down.
GAATATGTTTGAGCGTTTCCAGCCCATCCATTTCAGGCATGCGCATATCGGTGACCACCACGCCTACATCACGATGTTCTTTCAACAGCTCAAGGGCTTGAGCCCCACTTTCTGCTGTGAGTAAATCAAAACGCTTGTGGTATTGGCGTTTCAAACCGCTTAATAGATTTGCATCATCATCAATGATCATGAGTTTATAAGTCATTATTCACCTCCTCAAGCAGCCTTAACCTTCAAAACCCCAGCCCAATCAACGTCTGCAATATCAATATGTTGTTTATTGAGAAACTCCTGATCCAATGTATCTAGAAACATCTCAAAGTTCGAATTATCTTCTTTAGAAAAACGGATCAATTCATGTGCAAGGTACACCACTGTCAACACAGGTTGGGGAACATCAGGGCAGTTCCCCGGTTGGTGTTGATATGCCACAGCCTCACATACATTAAATGAAAAGCCCCACAGGCCGAGAAAGTAGGCCCCGATCCATGCATGGTCCACACCGATCAAGCCTTGCTCAATCTTTTCAATCGGCTTGTCCTGCTTTTGTGAAAGCTGCATCACCTGTTTAAATTCTTGCGGCCAAGAAATGGCAATAACAAGTGAGCCCACATGCGATAACGTCCCTGCACAAGAAACCAGTTCACCCAACTCGGACTTATTGTACAGAAGCTTAGATAGTTTTTGCGCGACCAATGAAATTTCCAGACTGTCATCACAGATTTTTTGCATAACAGCCAATTCTTGTGCACTGCCTTTATAAGAAGAGAAGACACCACTGAGCAACGACATGCTGCGCAATGTATCCATTCCTAAAAGGCTAATCGCAGATGGCAGATCATTGACCTGTTGGGGCAACCCGAAAAAGGCAGAATTACAGATCTTCAATACTTGAGCCTTCATACCCAAGTCTTTTTCCATGACGGCTGCAATCGACTTATTGGTCGAGAAATCATTCTGCAATTCCACCATCAGTTCCTGATACACATCAGGCAGGCTTGGCAAAGATTTCATCTGCGTAATTTTTTCACGCACTTCATATTTGTCCAGATTGGCCCTAAAGGTTATGAGGCGCTCAAGTGTTGCTTCAAGCAGCTCAAAATTACAGGGCTTTGCCAAATATTGATGCGCCGCTCCAACCACACGCAAAATCGCTTCATCCTTGGAATAGCCAGATAACACTACACGGGCCGTATCTGGCGAGAGCTCGCGCACTTCTTCTAAAAGCTGTGCGCCATCCATGATGGGCATGCGCATATCTGTGACAATTACATCGATATGGTCATTGCGCACCAACTCAAGTGCTTCATGCCCACCTTCAGCAAAGCTCATCTTCCAGAGTTTACGTTTACCGTGTAAACCACGACGCAAACCCATAAGAATATTGCTCTCATCATCAACAAACAGAATATGCGGCTTCTTATCCATAGCGATCCTTTTTTATCTTATTGTATGAACAGGATTCCACATTGATGGGGCGGTTGTATACCCCCAAATGGGAACAAACAAAGATAATGTCTAGATTATTGGTAATTGAATAATAAAAGTTGTACCCACGCCTAACTCTGTATCAAAAGTCAGACTTCCATTATGCTTATTCACCACAATATCGCGTGCCATGGGCAGGCCCTGGCCCGTGCCGCGCCCGACATCTTTAGTCGTGTAAAAGGGGGTAAAAATATGGTTTTGGTGGCGCGGGGCAATCCCACTACCATTGTCTTTAAACCTGATCTCAATATGGTCTTCACAACGTTTTGTACTTAAGCTGATCTTGCCACGCTCCTGCATGTCTGCATCTTCAATCGCATGGACCGCATTGACAATCAGATTAAGGAAAACCTGATTAATCTCAGCCGCCAGACAGCTCACCGAACCAATAGTTTCGTCAAAATCAGTTTCAACCTGTGCAACATTCTTCCACTCATTTCGCGAGACCGTCAAAGTTGTCTCTAAAGAACGATTAATGTCCAAAGGCGCTTTATCTTTGATGCCGGGATGAGAAAATTCCTTCATCGCCAAGACAATTTTTGAAATTTGCTGAATGCCGGAAATTGACTGAGAAATAGCCAAGGGTAACTCTTCCATCAAGAATTCCAGATCAACATCTTCGATCACATCGCTCAGCTTCTGCGCCTCTTCTTGGCAAACGCCTTGCTGAACGCAAGCGGTGCGGAGTTCCTGAACTTGATCAAGAACTTTGCGCAAGTCTTCCTCACCTTCTTTTATAAAATGTAGATTATCCCCGATATATTGCGAGGGTGTATTGATCTCATGGGCAATGCCACCTGCCAGATGCCCAACGGCTTCCAGTTTTTGTGCATTTCTAAGTTCTTGCAGAAGATAATTTTTCTCATGACGCACAGCCGATATTGAAATCGCTTGTTTTAAGATGGGGATTAAACTTTGAAACATACCCAGCTCTGAGCGGCTAAAGACACGGCCTTGTTCACGTTCAACAAACAGGCTGTATTGCACATCTTGAGTGGTGATACCCGAAATCAACAACGCCCCTTCTTTGGAATGAAGTAATTTACAATGTTCACTTTGTTCACATGAAAATTTCGTTATATCCGGTATATTGACACAGCGCCCGCTTCTGGCTTTTCGATAAATGGCACACTCTTCACAGGGCTGGAAAGTCTCTTCATTAAACTCAGCTTGCGTTGATCGAACCGTGACACCTTTATCACTATGTTCTTGATAAAGTGAAACCACATTGGCTTCAAAAATACTTAAAATCGCCTCAAGGATCGCATTGACTTGGCCTTCATCCTCATTAAACAGCTCAAGCAGCTTTGACACCGCTTGAAGCTGCGCATCCTTTTCCTGAACCTTCTGGCTTTCGCGCTGCCTGAGATGTTCCAGTTCTGCAATGGATTCAATTAAGTCAATTTGCTCACTCATTACTGATGCCCCCACATCAAGGAAGAAACCATCAAATTCCCATGACAGTTTTCACCTGCAATAACTTGCCCCTGCTCCCCAAAGGTAAAGGCCGTAATGAAAGGGGCACCATGTAAAGTGCCTGCAATGCGTTTTTGTAAATCATCAAGATCATCGCGCACACTTAACATACAGCCTGCGCAATAAACAATAATGGCACCAGCAATATTATTTCTTTCTATATGGCCCATGCTTTTTGCAAAACTACAGACCCGCGAGGCACGGTTGAGCAACATTTCCTTATCCCCTGTCATTAAAACAAGCTCATCGCCCACTTCAACATCGGTGAAAACTGTTAAATAACCTTCCGGTGTAATGGTTTCTGGGTGAGACATTAAATACATATCCGTTCCCCCCAGCTCCCCCACACGCCGACCTAAAGGAGACAGGGTGGTCTGCCCAAGAATATTGAGGCTTTCATAGCGCTCTTTTTCCAGCTCTATGCCCACCCAATTGGCATAGACCTCCCCCGCAAGGGTGTTATCAATTTCCTTAATTGTGCGTTTTTCACAAGAGGTAATCACCGCCTTTTTCTCAGTTGCCATATAGGCACTTTGAAAACTATTACCCATCAAACCTTCATTAAATACAACGGTGACTACACAGCCATTTTGGGCAAAATTTTGCTGGTTAAACAAATGCCAGTTGCCTGCAATTTCATTATCCGCACAGGACCCACCAATAATCGGCGTATCGGCCCCCAGTTCTTTTTGAAGTGCTTGTAAGGCCTCTTCTTCAAAACCGGGGCTGCATGTTGTCCAGACGAGGTCTGGCAGTTCACCTTCACGACCAATATTTTTTAAGGCCTCATGTAACGCATCAACAGCAGCATTTCCCATTTGGTCGCCTGCTGCAGAAAAACCCACACCATAAGCAGATGCCTCATCAACCACCCCATAAAGGGCCAGCCCCGCATCTGGTGCACTAAACACCCCCTTATCCGTAATGGTGCCAAGGCAAGAAGTTGCCCCGTGGATTTGACAATGGGGCCACAAGCTGTGCAAATAAGGCCTGACCACATCCACATCAAGGGCCGCATTCATCTGCACCATGACATAGTCTGGGTTCTCACCCAACTCTATGCGCAAATCATGTACGGCTTCTTGAACGGCTTTTAAGGTATCGGAGTGACTATTACCTGCTGTTGCAATTTTAACCACTGTCTCTCTCCTGCTCTTTTGCGACCATCTCACCACACGGCAGGCGCACTATAAAGCTACTACCGACCCCTTCTTGTGTTTCAAATGATAGGCTTCCATTATGTTTATTCACCACAATATCATGTGATAGTGATAACCCCTGTCCCGTCCCGCGACCGACTTCTTTTGTGGTAAAGAACGGGTTGAAAATCTGGTTTTTATTCTCAGTCTTAATGCCATTGCCGTTATCTTTAATGCGGACTTCAACCATGTCGGCCTCACATTGTGTTGAAACGGTAATCCTCCCCTCACCGCCCCGACCTGCCTCCTCAATGGCATGGGCGGCATTGACAATGAGATTAAGAAAGACCTGATTAAGCTCCCCGGCATGGCATAAAACATGCGGTAAACTCTGATCCATCTCATTTTCAATCGTGGCGAGGTTCTTCCATTCATTTTTAGAAACGGTCAGCGTGGTTTCCAGCGCATGATTAAGATCAATCATCTTTTTCTCTTTTGAGCCCGGATGTGAGAATTCTTTCATCGCCAAAACAATGCTGGAAATCTGCTTAATTCCATCAAGAGACTGCTGGGTTGCCAATCCGGTTTCTTCCACAAGAAACTCCAGATCAATATCCTCAATCATACGATCAATGCGCTCCACACGCTCGCGACAAATCCCATGCTCTTTACATTCTTCTTTCAAGGCTACCGTCTGATTGATCAAACCGATCAGGTCTTTTTCGCTATCCAGTAAAAAACTTAAATTATCCCCGATATATTGGGACGGCGTATTAATCTCATGGGCGATGCCCCCTGCAAGCTGACCAATGGCTTCGAGTTTTTGCGCCTGCTGCAATTCTTTTTGCAGTTCGGTTTGTTCTTGCAGGGCATTTTCAAGCTTGCCTGCCATATGGTTAAAAGCATTGGCGAAATGTTCAATTTCGCGGGGGCCTTGCGTTTCCAAACGAATAGTAAGCCCATCCATATCACTCACAGAAGCAATGGATTTTGCAAAACCGTTTAAGGGGCGCGAGATTAAATAGGCACATAAGACAACCAGCCCCACCGCCAAGGATAAAAAGATCACCAACCCAGCTAACTGAATAATCTGAAAGGTGCGCAAAGAACGCGCGGCTTCTTCAAGAGAGCTTGCAACGATCACACCTGTGTTATTCACAAACAGCTTGTTTTTAACCTGTACCCAACCCTCTAAATTCTCATCGGGTATGGTCCCAAGGCCGGCAAGCTCCGTGTTTGAAGAATAAATAACACGGCCTCTTCCATTGATAATAAAGACTTCATTACTGAAAGAGTTTCTTTCAAAAATTTCGTCAAACGCCTCAATGGGATATTTCAGGACAATCGCCCCTTCAGCAGAACCTGCATAATAAACCGGCTGAACAATCACAATGCCGTGTTTATCCAAAATAAGGCTCTCCATATCGTAATAGCTCGGCACATTTTCCATATCAAAAGCGTCCGATTGGTGCGAGGCAATCAAGCGGCCTTTATAATCCACCAGATACATCACCCCAGCAGGCGAACCTGGTAAAGATAAAGAGCGGAAAAAAGCAGGAAGATAAGAAGCGTTTCCTTGGCGATCAATAATCCCGTTGATGGTCAATTCATTTTCTGAAATTGCGCGGGCAAATTCCTGTAAATCATCAAGACGTTCTTGAATTGTATCGGTTTCTAAAATACCGATTTCTTTCATATGTTGATCAAGCTGATCGCGCAACGTCATTTCCAAAAATTGACTACCCGCAAACCACAATGCCACCATAAAGGCGATACCGATGGGCAGCACATAACGCAACGGGTAAATGAAAATAGAAGGTGCGCGAGACTTTCTGACCATGCTTTATTCCAACCCTATGGGGATAATGGCACCGGCTTTATCAAATTTTGATAGATTAAAATCACTCACATCCAGCGCATCATGTTTTTTCGCACTAAACGGACGTGCATAACGGCGCACTAAGCCGTTATGGGGCGGAAGTTTTTCCAGCGCTTCATGGACTTTTGCCCGATCTATCGTGCCTGCCTGTGTGATCGCTTTTGCCAAAATATGAACAAGGTCATAGGCATGGGCCGTCCCCACAGGGGCATAAATATCGCGCACATTATCGGCATCAGGATAGCGCTTTACATACGCGTTGATCACTTGCCTTGCGCGTCCTTCATCCATACGATCAATAAAGGAATAGGTTTGTAAAAAGGTCAAATCAACTTTGGAGATCGCCTCTTTTGCCTCCGCAAAAAAATTCCCTCCGGTTACCCCCCAATGGGAAATAATCGCAACGCGCTCACTCTCCTCACGCTCTGCCATAGCTTTCACGATAGCCTTGCCTTCTGGTGCATTGGCAACCAGCAAAATCACATCCGGCTTTGAGCGCACTAAATCCCCTAAAGCTTCTTTGGCAGTACCTGTACCCCAGTGAAACCACGAAACGGCAACCGGATTATAGCCCTTTGCCTCCAAAGCGGTCTTCATAGCGCGTTCATTTGAGCGCCCCCACCCGGTATTTTCCAGTGCAAGCGCGATGCGTTTAAAGCCACGTTTCAGGGCTTTTTCCACAAGAAAGCCACCTGCATATTCATCGCGCACAGACAGGCGAAAAACATAGTTGGGGTCATAGCCATTTTCAACAACAGGCGTACCTGCTGCCCAAGGGCTGAGATAAATCATCTTATATTTATGAATATTTTTAAGTTCATAAAGCGCAACGGGTGTATGCAAGCCCCCCAAGACCGCGACCATATCGTCATCTTTAGCAAAATCTTCAATATTGTCAGCTCCGCGTGCCGGGTTGCCATGGTGGTCTTTGACCACAAGCTTTAAAGGGCGCCCTAAAACACCGCCTGCTTGGTTGACTTCTTCAATCGCAAGTTCAATCCCGCGCTTAATGGCAATACCAGAACGCGCCGAGCCCGAACTCATATCCGCATCCAGCCCCAGCAATATGGGCGTTTGCGCAAAAACATCAGCGGCAAAAACGCATGTCAGTAAAAATAAACTCAATATCAATGACTTGACCTGATCCACCGCCCATTTTCCTTTTTTTCAAAGAATTAACTTTATACTCTAGAACAGTTTTGCTTCTTTCTTGAGAATTATCTATTCCCAAATGGGAACAAAGCAAATCTTGTTTTTCTAATTTTATCGGTTAATCTGTGGCTAAGAGGAGAATATATGCCACAAATAAAACCCCGCATTCTTTTTGTTGATGATGACCCCTTACTGCTGGATGCCTTAAGGCGCGCCTTTATGCGCTCTCATAAAGGGCAGTGGGATATGTCGTTTGAAACATCGCCTGAACAGACCATTGAACATCAAAAAGAAAACCCGTTTCATGTGGTTATCACCGACCTGAAGATGCCTAAAATAAATGGCCTTCAACTGGCGACACACCTCTTTGAGATTGAGCCTGCGACACAATTTGTCATGCTCACCGGTACGGCTGATCTTAATACAGCCATGGATATTATCAACAACACGCCAATTTTTCGTTTTTATACAAAACCTTGTCCCACACCGGATTTGGGCAAAGGCATTGAAGATTGCTTAAAGCGTTTTGAAGATATGAAATCACCTGAAAATGCCGGTGACCTTATTGGCCTGCATGTTCTAGACCGCTTACAAGTAGGCGTGATCATCTGCGAAGAAGATTCCCATGTGGTGCATATGAATCAGTTTGCTGCTGAGATTTGTAGTGAACAAGATGGCCTCTCACTTGATGGCGGTAATTTTGTTAGATGCCTGTCCAATGCAGCGCGCAGTGAATTACAAGATGCCATCGCCCAAGGCGCCACAACAGAAAGTGCCATTTCCATTGAGCGTCAATCATCAGAGACTTCCCTTCGGGTCATCATTTCCTCAATTGACGATAAAATCCTCATACTAGTATCTGATCCAGAAAAACATAACCCGCCCAGCGTGGAAAACTTACAAGACCTCTATGACCTTGCCCCATCTGAAGCCCAGTTATTGCGCCTGATCATTCAAGGCTATTCCCTGCAAGAAGCGGCCCCCATCCAAGGAATTACGGAAGGTTCTGCACGGACATACCTGAAACGTATTTTCTCAAAGACAAATACCAGCGGCCAGCCTGAGCTCATTAGAACGGTCCTTCTCACACCAAGTTTTAAAGACTAAGTCCTAAAGAGAGGGGAACACAGAGTGCGTAAATTTCTAATTCTGGCCGTCTTGTGCTTTAGCACTCTTGCCCTTTCTGCCTGTCAAACCATTACAGATGAAGAATTTGACCAGACAGGTCCGAAATATTTTATTGCGTCTTACACCTTCACACCTGCGACCAAAAAAGAAGCTGATGTTAATTTAGCCCATGCCATCACCGATGGGTTTGACAGTTTTCTTAATCAAAAGCCGACCCTTTTGTGGAAGTCAAATTATGGTTTAGCCTCCATCAATGCCAAGGGCCAAAAGCCAGATGAATTTGATCCCCATACAAAAGCTGGGCGAGATGAGTTTAAACGCTGGGGCGCAAACTGGGTGCTCACAGGTAAAATCAGCCACGAGCCCATGCGCCAGTTGAGCCTTGAGATCCTCAATCCATCACTTGAAAACGATCTTTGGTCAACCACACTGCCTATTGAAAAAGATGTAGATATTGCCCCGGCTATTCAACAGTTGATCCGCCAAGCAATGGGCTATCTTGATATGCGTTTAACACCACGCGATCATGCCTTTATTGAGCGTGATTGGCTGGCGACAAAAGATGGGCTCAACAGTTTTGGGGCGGCGCGCAAGGCCTTTAAAGAACAACGTTTTGATCAAGCCGTCACATTTTATGAACAAGCTGCCAAACAAGAGCCCAAAGTAAGCGACATTTATAACAACCTTGGTTGGCTGGCTTATCAAAACAATCAAAAAGACAAGGCTGCTGCCTCTTTTAACAAAACCATTTCACGTCATGAGTTTTTCTTTGATCCCCACTGGGGGCTTTATCAAAGCACACGTGAGGATAAAATTTGGCAAAAGCTGTTAAGAGAACATAGCGGCCATGTGGAAGTGATCAAAGAGCTGGTCAAAAAGTCCCAAAAAGAACGCGATATTGAACGTGCCGTTGAGGCTTTTAAAAAGATGATCGACCTTTATGGCACGGGGGCCTATCAGGATTATGTTTTCATCCAGCAACTCACCAAGCTCAATTGCCTGCTGTCAAAAACAGATAAATGCCGCGAGATTGCCGCCAGAGAATATTCCATCACCAAATCCCTTTTTGGTGAAGAACATTTACGTTCTTACTGGGCTTTAGAAACTTTTGGCTATAATCACCTGACGCCCAAACAAGCGGAAAAAGGGCTGGAGTATATGCTTCATGTCCATAAGTTTTATCGCGACAGTGGCTATCGCAAGGATGAAGAACGCGTCTTTCGCTCTCTCCAACAGATCAATGATAACGCCCCGCAAGATGCCAAAGATAAAATGATCCTTGCCCATCTCAATATGGCCCATACCTATCAAGAACATAAAGAATTTGGTAAAGCAGAAGTTCTTTTGCAAAATATCGTCGATATGACAGATGAAAAAAGCGACAAAAAAGAAGTTTTTATCAATTTGTTAGGCGAAAATTACAGCAAACAAAAACGCTATCGCAAAGCCATTGAGACTTTTTTACGGGCCGCTGATATTTCCCGGGAAAAACAAGGCAAAAAATCACCCCAGCTTATCCATATCATGGAAAACATGGCTACTGCCCAGCGCTTGATGAAAGACCTGCCCAAAGCGGAATTTACCTATAAATATGCACTCTCACTCTATGCTGCCTTGCCCAAGGATAAATGGAACGGCGTTAAAACCCACCATTTCCCCAAAACCTTAAAAAACTTATCAGAGGTTTTACAAGAGCAGGATAAAAAAGAGGAAGCCAAGCGCATGATGGATAAAGCCATTGAATTTGAAACAACGCTTAATAAATAACAGACGAGTCCCCCTTTACAAGAAGGCCGAGATATCAACCTCGTCAATCTGTTCTGGCTTTAAGAAACGCTGTCCATATTCAATATGCAGGCCTTTTTCCAAGAAGAGCTTAAACAGGTCTTTATCAATATGCTGGTCTTTCACCATAAAGCCCATAATACGCACCGCTTCACTTAAGGTTTTCGCCTTTTTATAAGGGCGATCAGCAGCAGTTAAAGCCTCAAAAATATCAGCAACTGCCATAATGCGCGCAGGTATAGACATTTCTTCTTTAGTGAGTTTGCGCGGATAGCCCGTTCCTATCATCGTTTCATGATGACCTCCGGCATATTCAGGGATTTTTGCCATATGTTTTGGGAAAGGCAGGCGTTCCAGCATCATGATTGTCTGGATCATATGTTCATTAATTTTAAAACGCTCTTCATCATTAAGCGTACCGCGCCCAATTTTAAGGTTATAAAGCTCTCCCTTATTATAAAGCGCCTCAGGGACAGCCATTTTAAAGCCATGGTCTTCTAAAAACTCTGCCATGCCCGCTTCTCTTGGCACCACATGTTCCAGACGATCACTTAAAAGTTTTTCTCGTGCGGGCAAATCAACTGGCGCAATGTCACTTAAGGCCAATTCTTCTTGCTGTGAAAGCCCAAGACGGTCATCAAAATATCGCGTCCATTCAACTTCAGCAATTTGTGCCAGCCTAGCCACGCGCTCATCAGACATAAATTCACCGCCCACATTACTCTCAGCAACAAAGGCATAATCATCTTCAAGCTGGGCAACTTGCTCTTTAAAGCGTGCAATGGCGCTTGATCCATCCTCACCTTTTAACTGGGCATTTAGACAGTCTATTTCCGCATCCCGGCGCAAGACCTCAAAACGGGTGCGGACCTCGTGGATACGGTTATAAATGGTTTCAAGCTTGGTGGCTTTATCCACTACATATTCTGGTGTGGTGACCTTACCGCAATCATGCAGCCAAGCCGCGATTTTAAACTCACGCCACTCTTCTTCATCCGTAAAGGCGAAATCATGAAAGACACCGTCTGTAGCCTCACTTGCGGCCTCACACAGCATTAAGGACAGCTCCGGCACACGCGCACAATGCCCGCCCGTATAAGGCGACTTGGCGTCAATTGCGCCGGCAATCAGCTCAATAAAGCTATCCATCAAGACACGTTGGGCATCCATCAAGCGCTGATTATCTAAAGCAACCGCTGCCTGTGAAGCAAGCGCTTCAACAAAGCTGACGATCTCTTCACTAAAGGGGATAATATTGCCTTTTTCATCTTGTGAGTTGATCAATTGTAACGCCCCGATCACTTCACCACCGCGCGGCATTAAAGGCACGGTCAAAAAAGAGGAAGAGCGATAATTATTAGCTTCATCAAAAAAACGCGTGCCAGAAAAATCAAACCCACAATCATCGGTCAGGCAAGGATCATAAGCATCATCAATACGAATGGTCTCGCGCGAAAGCACACAATGGCTGACTACGTTGCTATGATTGGGGGCACCATTTTCCGTATTATACATATGCACAGGCGGGATGGTGACCTCACCGCCATCCACACCGCCCATATAAAAGCCAAGACTGTCCGTTTTGACAATTTCAAAGGCAAGCTTGTTTTCATCATGGCGTAAATAGAGCGAGCCACCATCAGCATTTGCCAGTTGCTTTGCCCCATCAAGGATCATTTCCAAGAGCTTGATCTCATCACGCTCAGCCGCCATGGCGATACCGAGTTTAACAAGACGCTCCAGCTTGGCTTTTTCAAAGTCCAGCTCTTTGGTTCGATAAGCCACCACTTCTTGCAAGCGCTGCTCTGAGCGATCACTCATTTTGAGCAAGCGCTTTGTTTCACGCAAAGACTTCTTATAGCCTTTTGCCAAATGCTTGATCGTCTCAATCAACTTCTCTTTACTGGCGCCCTCGGCCTCTTCCAGCATATCGCTAGCTTCTTGAAGCAGTTTTTCTTCCTTGGTGAATAAATCGTAGCTCATCTGACCTCTATTCCTTATACAAAGCGATTATTGCCTTAAATCATTTAGATACCAAATGGTTTATGCAAATTCGTGCATTTCAGTGGAATTTACAAAGAAACTGATATTAACACGATGTAAACATGAGCAATAAAAAAACCTACATGACATTTTGCCAGAAGCTTTTCACGCTATACTGTATTAATATCTAATTTGCCGACTTAAATCAGGTTCTCGGGACACACCTGTCTAAGTATTGCGCAAACTAGGGGGCTCAAGGCACATGCCAAATGATAAAAAAAACAAGATCTTAATCCTCGAAGATGAAGAAGTGGCACGCTATCTCAATGAAAACATCCTCGCAAGCGAGGGCTATGAGACAACCGCCACCTATAATGTGGAAAACACCAAAGAGCTTTTAAAAGATCATGTCTTTGACCTGCTCGTTCTGGATTTAAAGCTGCCTGATGGCTGCGGGCTGGAGCTGATCAGCTGGGTGAAAGACCTACATCCCAACTTACCGATCATCATCGTCTCGGTCCTTCATAAACCTGATGACCGCGCAAAAGGGCTTAATATTGGTGCAGATGACTATCTCATCAAGCCCTTCCATCCTTATGAGCTGATCCATCGTGTAAACAATCTTTTACGCCATTCTCAAACCCGTAATACATACATGATTGATGGGCATCAAATTGGACAGCTTGTGCTCAATACAGGCCATCGAAAACTCATTACTGCTGAGGGGGAAGAAATTTCCTTAACCCGCGGTGAGGCCATTTTAATGGAGCGGCTCAGTCGCTCTATCGGTCAAGATGTCAGTCGCGAGATTTTACAAGAAATTGTCGCGCGCAATAAAGACGGTCATCCACGCACTGTTGATGTGCTGGTTTCACGCCTGCGGGCGAAATTAAAAGAAAATGACTTGAACATGATCCGGATTTCATCTGTTCCCGAAATTGGCTACCGCTTGGATTTGCATTAACGCTTCTCAATGAAGCGAACCGCCTCTTGATAACTTGCTTCAACTTGGGGAAAGAGTTTCTCAACCTCTGCCCAATCCCCTGCCAGGCCAGCCTTTTCCATGTGTAAGCATCCCTGTGCAAGGCGCTGACAGCGAATACTAGCAGCAGCAGAATGAAATTTGTGACTATAGCTTATCACCTGTTCACAATCTTTTTCACGAAAGGCCCGTGCCAAACCTTGTGCGATTTGCTCTGTACTGCTGACAAACAACTCCAGAACCGTCTGGAGTTGCCCATTGCCAGAACCAAAAAAGCTCTCAAGAACGACTAAATCAATAATGTCGTCATCCACCTCATGGTTTTGTGCAATGACCGCGGGGCGCGCTCCTGTATTTTCCCAACCTGCTTGATGCGCGCACCATTGATCCATCACCTCTTGCAAGTCTGTAAGCTCAACTGGTTTTAACAAAAAGCCCTGTACATCGAGCTCCCTAAACTTCTTTTGCGTCAAGTCTGCCGTTGCCGCGGTCACCGCAAAAACAGGCAGAGAAGCCCCCTGATCTATCTCCTCATTCTCGCGTAAGAGTGTAATGAGCTCGAACCCGTCACATTGGGGCATGTGGATATCCGTAAAAAGAATACCGTATTTATTTTCTTTCAATTTCTCTATGGCCTCAAGACCATTTGACACCACATCAACGCAATAGCCCAACCAGTTCAACTGACGGGCAAACACCTCTTGATTAACCAGATTATCTTCCGCAATCAGCACAAGCTCACCATTTTTTTCCGCCTCATCACGAGAAGACAGATGCTGGGAAAAATCTGCAAGCTTAGCGCTAGATCTAATGGGCTGAAAACGTTCAACCAACAGGCCCAACTCCGCAAGGAATGTCCTGCGCGTCAACGGCACCTCATTAATACAATGAACATGGGCGGGCACCTCTGCTGCCGATACATGGGATTTTTCCCCAATTAAAACAATCGGTATGGCACAGGCTGTACATTTATTGAAAAACACCTGACAGGCTTCAGGCGTTTGGGTATTGAGCCAAGCTTCATCAAGAATAATACTATCAAAATCCAGTTCGTTCTCATTTAAAAAAGCATCCACTTCAAAGAACCCTTTAAGGGATGAAACAGCGCCTCCCCAATATTCCAAATAAGTGTTCAAGCTTTTTTCCTGTCGGGCATTTCCAGCCATTAACAAGAATTTCAAGCCAGAAAAATCATTACATTCATCTTCATGAAGCGGGCTTTTCTCATTTACCTTAAAGCCGAGTTGAAAAGAAAAATCACTGCCTTTACCCGGTGCACTTTGCAGCTTTATCTGCCCCTTCATCAAGCTGACCAATTGCTGACAAATATAAAGGCCAAGGCCCGTCCCACCATATTTACGCGTTGTTGTGGCCTCGGCCTGCGCAAAGGGTTGAAACAGTTTGGGCTGGTTCTCTTTTGAAATACCAATGCCATTATCTTGCACATTAAAACACAAACGCACGTGCCCATCAGGGCTAAACGCCTCTAATTGGACACTCATCAGCACCCAACCGCCCTTACCAGTAAACTTGATGGCGTTATTGGCAAGATTCAATAAAACTTGGCGCAAACGAATGGCGTCACATTCCAGTTGATTAGGAATGGCAGGATCAATATAGATCTGAAAATTCACCCCCTTATTTTTTGCCTCCGGCCCTAAGGTTTTCGCCACATCTTCAAAAAGGTCGCGCAAGCAATAAGAAGCCACATCTAATTCAATCTGATTGGCTTCAACTTTTGAGACATCAAGAATATCATCAATGATACGACGCAAGAGCGTGGCTGAGCTTCTAATCGTCTGGGCCATTTTATACTGGCTGTCATTCAAATTAGAATTTTGCAAAAGTTCCGCCATACTGACCACCCCGGTCATGGGGGTTCGAATTTCATGGCTCATGGTTGCGAGGAACTCAGACTTGGCATTATTGGCTTCTTCAGCTTCTTTTTTCTTTTCTTGTAATTTCGTGACTAAATCCAAAATAGACAGACGCGCCATCTCCAGCGTTTGCCCTAATGTGGAAACCTCGTCATGCCCCTGCCACTGGACTTCCTTATCAAGCTTGTTATCGCGAAAACGTGAAGCCTGTTGCGTTAGTTTTTGCAGCGGACGCACCACCTTCATATAAAGAAGGGGGAACATGATGGATAATAAAAAGAGCGAGATCAAAATGAACGCTGTTTCAAGCAAGCTTTGACGCTCAATATTTTCTGATCTTAAGACATGGTCACTATAAACAACCCGAACCCAGCCCAATTCCTCACCTGATCCGCTTGTCACAATCGCATGAAATTCATGTGTTTTCCCCACTTCGCGGTCAGGCACACGGTAATGTAAAAACGGCAGGTCATTAAAGGTGTCATAAACCTGAATTTCTGAAATGAGCGGGTTTTTCTTCGGCAATTCTAAGACAATGGAGCCCCGACTTGGGTCAAACGTAAGGATGGGGTCAACCATGGATAAGGCGATATTATCAACCATATCCTGACCTTGCTGATAAAACTTTGCGTAGCCTTGTTCTTTTTGGTCTTCAATCAAAAACCATTGGGCAAAGCCCAAAGGCAAAGCCACAGATACAAACAATCCTAAAAAGACCCAAAGCGCGATGGAGGAAAACGGGTGTTTCATTTAAAAAGAGTTTTTCCGTTCACAAGACATTCTTTTGCCCCTTCATAATACGGCACAGTAACTTTCCCCAAAATGATATCAGACTCCAATTGCTCGATCTCTTTTTTCAAGGCGCTGGGGATCAGCCCTTCATTATGTTGATCAAATGCAAGCTCAACACCTTTTTCCTGAAGCCCCATAACTTTTCTCTGCTCCCCCCAGATGTTGCGATGGGCCGTCATTAAGGCTCTGTAGGCTGCATTATCTACGCGCACCATCACAGAGGTTAAAATACTGCCGGGATATAAATGGTTTTGGTTCATATCAACCCCGACCCCCAGAACTGATTTTTCATGGGCGGCCTTTAAAGCCCCAATAGAGCTCCCCCCTGAAGGTGAGAAAATCACATCGGCCCCTCGTTCAATTTGCTCAAGCGCAATTTCACGTGCCCGATCCGGACGGGTCCAAGCATTTGAGTCATGACCCACATAGGTATGTTCAACCTGAATATCGGGGTTTTGGTATTTCGCCCCGGCAATATAGCCACAGAGGAAATTTTTAATCGTCGGTATTTCCATACCGCCAATAAACCCAAGCTTGCCGGACTTGGTTTTTGCCGCACTTAAATACCCTGCCAGAAAAGAAGAGGTATGATAAGAAAATGAGAAATAATAAGCGTTGGGAAGATTAAAGATCCCATTGAAAATGATAAACCTCGTTTTAGGGTGATCAATCACCGCTTTTCTGATTTTCTTCTGGGTTAAAATACTGCCACTGAGCAAAATCGGGTTATAGCCCTGTTTCGCAAAATCATTCATCTTTTGCGTATGTTCATCATAGTTGCGCGCAATTTCGATTTTTACAGGAACACCTGTTCGCTTTTCAAATTTCTTGATCCCTTTTAAAATGGCTTCATTCCAAGAGCCATCCATGATCAATTCAGTATCATAAATAATAGCGGGTCGCACCTCTTGGGCCCCAAGAGAACCTGCTGTAAAAGAAAGGCTCAAAAACAAGCCAAATAAAAACCATCTAAACATACTTTTTTCCCAGCAAGGTTCCTCAATAAAACGATTATTGCAGGTCTATATTGCCACGTAAACTATGATCTGAAACACCGATCACTTGTGGAAGTTTTTTTGACCTCCATTCCCATTGTAAGCTATGTTGCCCCATGACCTGTTTACGAGAACGTAAACTCATATAAGGCTTATCATGAACAGTAAAACCAAACTGCACCCGCGCAATAAACATAAAGAAGGGTATGATTTCACACGTTTAGTCGCGAAATCACCTGAACTTGAGGCTTTTACAACAAAGAACCCAAGGGACCAAACCACCATCAATTTTCAAGATGTGCAGGCTGTTCGCGCACTTAACCGGGCCTTACTTAAAACAGATTACAATGTCGATTTTTGGGATATCCCAGCTAATTATCTCTGCCCGCCCATTCCCGGCCGTGTAGACTATATCCATTATCTGGCGGATTTACTGGCTGCTGATAATAATCAAAAAATCCCGTGTGGGCACAATATCAAGGTGTTAGATATCGGCACGGGCGCAAATTTAGTCTATCCGCTTATAGGCCAAAGCGAATATGGCTGGCATTTTACAGGGGTTGATATAGACCCTGTCGCGATTAAAGCTGCCCAAGAAATCAACCAATTGAATAAGCTGAACATAAAGCTTAAACGACAAAAGAATTCTGAGCATATTTTTAAGGGTGTGATTGGTCCACATGATTTCTTTCACCTCACCCTGTGCAATCCCCCGTTTCATGCCTCGCTTCAAGCCGCCCAAAAAGGCACCAAACGCAAGTGGAAAAACCTCGGCCATGGGCAGTCCAAAAAGCTCAACTTTGGTGGACAGAATAGTGAACTTTGGTGCCCGGGTGGCGAGATGGGTTTTATTGCCCGTATGATTGAAGAAAGTTCAGAATTTTCTGAGCAATGTTTGTGGTTTACCACCTTGGTCTCAAAAAAAGAGAACCTCAAACCCCTTCAAAAAATATTAGGGAAAACCAAAGCCCTTGATGTTAAAATAATCGACATGGCGCAAGGACAAAAAGTAAGTCGCTTTCTGGCATGGAGCTACATTAACAAAAGCCAACGCCAGTTGAAACTCACCCAGAAATAAACAAATTCCTCATTCTGCTTTCTTCAATAAAGCCGGGCATAATTTGACATTCATACGGGTATCTGCGATTGTATGTGCCATATGTCAGATACGAATCACAGCATTATAGAAGTTGAAACACTTGTTAGTGAAGAGGCTGAGACCTCTTTGCGACAAGAAGCGCTTGATACGCCTATGTGCCTGTGCGGAACACTTCCGCCAACCTGGGCCTTTACAGGCCAGCATGCCATGCCGTGCTCTGAACATCTCATTCCATTTCGAATTTAGGCTTCGCTTAAGCGCACCTTCTGCCAACAAAAATATTGGCACGCTTACATAAGTAAACGTGTGCGCACCCTTTTGCATATCTCCCAGCTTAGCTTATTAAAAATGGACAGCCTCAAATGCCACACGAAACCACTACATCTAAAACCAGCACGCCCTCAATTGATAATGATACATTCTCAAGCCCTGCCATCGATGAAGATTTTGGCACTTCAGACTGGGCGCGTGAGCTTCAAAACAATATCCGCACAATTGACGAGCTTAAAGAGCATGTTGTCCTGAGCGAAAAAGAAGAAGCGGACCTGCGCCAAGTGGTGGGGGCTCACCCCATGAACATCCCGCGCTATTACCTCAAC
This sequence comes from Candidatus Terasakiella magnetica, assembly GCF_900093605.1. Taxonomy (NCBI): domain Bacteria; kingdom Pseudomonadati; phylum Pseudomonadota; class Alphaproteobacteria; order Rhodospirillales; family Terasakiellaceae; genus Terasakiella; species Terasakiella magnetica. The sequence goes on along the minus strand of NZ_FLYE01000044.1, from coordinate 1,539 downwards.
CTAATTGACAATAACGATGAGAACGACCCAATCCGTAAACTCTGCATCCCGCGCTCTGATGAGTTGGTGGTTGCGGGCTCCATGGGCGAAACTACGGGTGATCCTTATGGTGATGACAAGCATGATAAGGGCAATGGCGTTTTACATAAATATGACTATACAGCGCTCGTTGTCGCCACAGAATATTGCTCCATGTATTGCCGCCATTGTTTCCGCAAACGCCTTGTTGGGATGTCAACTGAACATACGGTAAAAAACTTCCTTGGTGCAGCGGAATATATCAAATCCCATCCTGAGATTACCAATGTGGTTATCTCTGGGGGGGATCCCATGTTGATGAAAACAAGCGTGCTTAAAAGAATGCTTGATTCACTGCGCGATATTGAACATCTCAACTACGTGCGAATTGGCACACGTGCCCCCGTGGTGTTCCCCGCACGCCTGTTAGAAGATGAGCTGATTGACTATTTAGCTGATTTCAACCGGGATAAAACACTTTATGTGCCCACCCATTTCAACCATGTAAAAGAAATCACGCCACAAGCCACTGAGGCAGTTGCGCGCTTGCGCGGGGCAGGCATTACGGTCAACAACCAAGCCGTTTTACTACGCGGGGTGAATGATAGTGCTGATGCTTTGGAAGACCTGATGAATGGCCTGTTGCGCATTGGAGTGAACCCTTATTATCTTTACCAATGTATGCCTGTTTCCCAAGTGCGCCACCACTTTCAAGTGCCCCTAAAAGAAGGTATCGACATGATTGATGAGACACGTCGCCGTCTTGATGGTTATGCCAAACGCTTCAAATTCATTATGGGTCACGATATTGGAAAGCTGGAAATTTGTGGGCGCATTGAGGATAAGCTTATCCTCAAACAAATTCATGCCCGTGCAGGCCACAATGAAGAAGCCTCGCGCATGCTGGTTCATCAACTCACAGAAAATGGCGGCTGGTTAGACGACCTCCCAGAAGTCGACCTTGTCGGCTAAATCTTTTTCTGCCTCTGCAATTCTCTCTTTTTCTATTCATCTTGGCATAAGATTAAGAGAAAGAGAGAATTGACGCTTTCTCACAATAGCGTCTGTCAAACTCGACAGGAGACAAACTGTACATTCATCTACTTCCAAAATGGTTGAAGCACCCCTTAGGATACCATTTTGAATATTCCCTCTATCCAACATAATATCATTCTGGCAAGCCCCTAGTTTGTTAGACAGTTGATAGCTTCTCAAAATACCGTCTTTCAAACTCAACGGGGGATATCCCATCATTATTTCCGTGACGGCGGCTCGGGTTGTAAAATAGCTCGATATAGTTAAATATCTCAGATCGAGCTTCATTGCGGGTTTTATAAATTTTGCGTTTAATCCGTTCTGTCTTCAGTAAAGAGAAAAAGCTCTCAGCAACCGCATTGTCATGACAATTACCTCTGCGGCTCATGCTTGCTTCTAGATTGTGATCGGCAAGGAACTTACGCCAATCAGAACAGGTATATTGAATGCCTTGGTCAGAATGTATCAACACTTTCCCTTTGGGTT